>NZ_JBANEM010000016.1:0-110084 GCF_040187805.1 Comamonas sp. wu1-DMT | reverse complement strand
GCTTGCGCGTGCTGGCGGATAGTGGGGCTTACCACGTTCCCTGACTTGCCGACACGGGCGATTCGCATCGCTGCATGTCTATCCGGTTAGGACTCATCTATCCTGGAGCTGTCGTGTTGGCGACGCACACCCATTTACCACGGGGAGTGCCTACAGCGTACCTTTTGGTTATGGCCTATCAGCAGATTTGGCCATTCAATCCTTACCCAGGTTCAGACGATGATTCACTTTACGTTGCCCATGCGGGACTAGCCTTGCCTCTCAACCGCCATTTCTGCTGGCAGCATCTACCCCTATCCTTGCGGATGAGGGGTACCGCGTTAGCGGGAGTACGTTGTCGGGCGAGCTTCACACAAGTCCATCACTGGATTTGCATGTCACCGTAGGCTACTTGTGGTCGCACACAAGGTCATGGCACTCCATTACTAGAGAGCATGACAAGGCAGGTCAGAGTTGCACTCTGTGCTTCTTCCATCAATCAAAGCGTATGCACGTAAGAAGTCCTCCAATGAAGGATTTCTGTTTCTTAGAAATGTCCGCTTGTGGCGGTCAGTGTGATACGAGCGGGAACGTGAATCTCACGTAACCATGACTCCACTTGGATACATGACGGTATCCCGAGCGGCGATGGGGTTATCGGAGTCCGACACCCTAGGCTTGACTGACCCCGGAGGGGCGCAGCCTGATTGGAAGAATATGCCTCGCACCGGACCCTTGGGAGGTCTGGTTGTACGGTTTTCAGAGGCTCAACCGACTACAGAGCGACAAACGTGTCGCACGGTAAAACAGGATTATAGGTTCGCCACGAATTTCGGCGTGGCGTACAGGGATGCTTGTGCGGCAGCAAAGCCGCTCAGGTCTGATAAATTGCGCAGCATGAATGACGTGTTCGCAGGCAAACATCTGGTGCTGGGTCTCTCCGGAGGCGTGGCTTGTTACAAATCGGCCATGCTGTGCCGCTTGCTGGTCCAGGCCGGTGCCACGGTGCAAGTGGTCATGACGGAGGCGGCCGAGCAGTTCATGACGGCCGTCACCATGCAGGCGCTTTCTGGGCGCGCAGTCTACACCTCCCAGTGGGATGTGCGCGAACCCAACAACATGCCCCACATCAATCTGAGCCGTGAGGCCGATGCCATTCTCATCGCACCCTGCAGCGCGGACTTCATCGCGCGCCTGGTGCAGGGCCGCTCGGACGAGCTGCTCAGCCTGATGTGCCTGGCCCGCCCCATGGAGAGCGTCCCCCTGCTGCTGGCCCCGGCCATGAACCGCGAGATGTGGGCCCACCCCGCGACCCAGCGCAATCTGGCCCAGGTGCAAGCCGACGGTGCCCAGGTGCTGGGCGTGGGCAACGGCAGTCAGGCCTGCGGCGAGACCGGCGACGGCCGCATGCTCGAGCCCGAGGAAATCATGGAGGAGCTGGCGGCGCACTTCACGGCCAAGAGCCTGCAGGGCCAGCATCTGCTGGTGACGGCCGGCCCGACCTTCGAGGCGATCGATCCGGTACGCGGCATCACCAATCTTTCGAGCGGCAAGATGGGCTTCGCGATTGCCCGTGCGGCGCGCGAGGCCGGCGCCCAGGTCACGCTGGTGGCAGGGCCCGTGCATCTGCCAACGCCGCGCGGAGTGACCCGCGTCGACGTGCAGTCGGCGCGCCAGATGCAGACTGCCGTGCAGTCCCTGGTGGCGGGGGCCTCGATCTTCATTGCCACGGCCGCCGTTGCCGACTGGCGTCCGGCCGAGTTTTCCGATCAGAAGATCAAGAAGGATGGCTCGGGCGATGTGCCGGCCATGGACTTTGTCGAGAACCCCGACATTCTCGCCGGCGTGGCCCAGTCCGACCAGGCCCGGTCCGGCAAGCTGTATTGCGTGGGCTTTGCGGCTGAAAGCCATGATCTGCTCAAGCACGCCAGCGCCAAGCGGCTGCGCAAGAGCGTGCCGTTGCTGGTCGGCAATATCGGCCCCGCCACCTTTGGCAAGGACGACAATGCACTGCTGCTGATCGACGATCAGGGCTCCAAGGAGCTGCCCCATGCCAGCAAGGACGTGCTGGCGCGCCAGCTGGTCGATGAAATTGCGCAGCGCCTGAGCGCCAAGCGTCCCTGACCCGTGATCCCAGGAGTCCGAACATGAATCTCTCCAGCTATGAAGGCCCGCGCAATGGCGACTATGTGGCCTATGTGGATCAGCTGATGCGAGCCAGTCCCGAGTACCGCCGCACGCTGCGCAGCATCGACGGAGCGATTCAGACCGCGGTCGTCACGCCCGGCTCCCAGGCCGCCTCGCCCATGTCCCAACTGCGCAACACCTTGCAGAAGGCGCGCGACATGGCCGAGCAGGCGCAGCAGGTGCCGGGAGCGCGAACCACGGCGGCTGCTCAACCGGCCCCGCGCACGGCTGCTGCACGGCGCCCCAATACGGCCGTGACCAAGCAGGAGGCGCAGCAGCGCTTCAGGGCCATGGAGCGCGAGATCGAGGGGCAGAAGGCTCAGAACGGTCGCAAGCCCTGGGTGTCTCCGGGCTCGCTGGCGCTGATCGTGGGCGGGGTGATCCTCTCCCAGTTCATCCAGGGCTTTGGCGTGCTGCTCGCACTCATGGGCCTGATGTCGCTGGTGGGCGGCGTGCTCAAGCGCCTGCAAGGCCGCTGACAGGCGTCAAGCGCCGACGCCTGCCCGGCAGCGGGCACAATGGCGCCCTTCAGGAAAGCTGCTGGCCGCTGCCATGCAGCTGCCGCAATGGATGCAAGGCCCGGTTCACGGGCCTTGTTTCAAGACAGACAAGACTAGCCAGATCCTTATGAATGTTGATGTAAAGATTCTCGATGCGCGCCTGCGCGACAACCTGCCCGCCTATGCCACCCCCGGCAGCGCCGGACTGGACCTGCGCGCCTGCATCGACGCGCCCGTGACCCTGGAGCCCGGCCAGTGGCAGCTGATTCCCACCGGCATGGCCATGCACCTCAAGGATCCCCATTACGCGGCGCTCATCCTGCCGCGCTCGGGCATGGGCCACAAGCACGGCATCGTGCTGGGCAACCTGGTCGGCCTGATCGACTCCGACTACCAGGGCCAGCTCATGGTCAGCGCCTGGAACCGTTCGCAGACCGCCTTCACGCTGCAGCCCATGGACCGTCTGGCCCAACTGGTCATCGTGCCCGTGGTGCAGGCACAGTTCAATCTGGTGGATGACTTTGCCGACGCCAGCGAGCGCGGCGAAGGCGGCTACGGCTCCACCGGCAAGCACTGAGTCTCTGGACTCGCCCGCATCTCGCGCAACATGAGCCGCCAGACCCGCAGCCGCTCTGCCTCCTGGACCAAGGTGCAGCTGGGGCGCGACCAGCACATGCGGCGACGGCTGCAAAAACGCCACTGGCTGCGTCTGCATGCCGCTCTGACCGGCGGCCTGAGTCTGGCTGCCATGTCCCTGATCAGCTTGTGCCTGCTGCATGCCGGTGTGCACAGCATGGGGCTGCGCTATGGGCTGGCGCTGGCCTGCGGCTATCTGCTTTATCTGCTGCTGGTGCGTCTGTGGGCGGGCTGCATGCTGCGCCGCGACTGGGACGGGGGCGAGCTGCCCTCCGATGGTCCCGGCTTGGGCGGCAAGTCGGGCAGTGCCGACGCTGCGGGCTTTGAAAGCGGGCAGGGAGGCTCCTACGGCGGCGGCGGTGCCGGCGGCCACTGGGACGATGGCGCAGTCGTGCCTGATATCGCGCCTGCGTCATCCGGCCTGGAGCTGCCCGATGTCGATGTGTCGGGGCTGGACGGACTCGATGAAGGCGCCGTGGTGCTCGTGCCGGTGCTGCTGGTTTTTGCGGCCCTGCTGATCGCGGTCACGGGCATGGGCTCGCTGGTGTGGCTGGTGTTCGGTGCCGATCTGTTCCTGACCGTGGCGGTAGAGGTGGCGTTTGCGCTGCTGATGACCCGAACCCTGTATGTGGTGGAGCGCGAAGGCTGGTTGCTGGCGGCGCTGCGCATCAGCTGGAAGCCCGTGCTGGGCGCCCTGGTCGCGGCCGTGGTGCTGGGGCTGCTCGCCGACTGGCTGTTTCCCCAGGCCGATACCCTCGCACAGGTGCTGCGCAGTCTTTGATCGTCCTCAGTCCTGGTGCCTGGCGCCGGGCAGTTGCAGCTGCATGCGCAGCCCGCCCAGCGGCGACGGCAGAGCCTGGATGCTGCCGCCATAGGTCTGAACCAGATCACGCACGATATCCAGGCCCAGGCCGGCGCCGGGACGCTGTTCGTCCAGCCGCTCGCCGCGCGCAAAGATGCGCTCGCGCAACTCGGGGGCAATGCCCGGGCCGTCGTCGTCTATGCACAGCGTCAGTTGCTGGCTGTCATCGGCTATAGGCTGCACCTTCAGCACGACCTTCGACCTGGCCCATTTGCCGGCGTTGTCCAGCAGATTGCCCAGCATCTCCATCAGGTCCTGGGAGTCGCCCTTGAAGTCCCATTGGGTGGCATCCCCCTGCAGCTCGAAGCGTATGCAGCGCGCCGCATGCAGCTTGTCCATGGTGTGGACCAGGGAGTGCAGCGGTCCGGCCAGCTCGGTGCGCAGGCCATGGCCTTGCTGCGCCGCTGCTGCGGCGGCGCGGGCGCGGGCCAGGTGATATTCGACCTGGCGGCTGGCACTGGCGACCTGCTCGCGCACCAGGGTCGCGAGCGGGCTGTCCTGCTGCGCGGCCGCGTTGCCCATGATGCTCAGCGGAGTGTTGACTGCGTGAGCCAGATTGCCGGCCTGGGTGCGGGCTCGCTCCACCATCTCGGCATTCATGCGCAGCACATGGTTGAACTCCTGAACCAGGGGCATGATTTCGGCCGGGTGCTCGCCCCTGATTTCAGAAGCTTCGCCCTGGCTCACGGCGGCCAGCTGACGGCGCAGGGTGGCCAGCGGAGCCAGTGCCAGCTGCAGCTGCACGACCACGGCGGCGATCAGCCCCGCAGCCAGCATGCACAGCGCGGCCACCAGCATCTTGGTAAAGCGCTGCAGCGGCGTGGCCAGCATGGCCGCGTCGGCGGCAATCATCAGGCGCAGCGGCGGGGCATCGGCCTCGGGTAGCTGTACGGTACGCGTCACGATCACCAGGGTGTTGCCATTGCCGTCCGACATATGGCCATAGCTGGCGGGAGCGTGCAGGGGCAGGGTGGGCTCCCAGACTTTGTCGGCCTTGAAGAAAGGCCAGTCCAGGGTTTGGTCCCAGAGCGAACGGGAACGCTGGATGCCGGCCTGAACCGTCTGTTTGCCGGCCGCATCGAGCTGATCTACCTGCCAGTACATGCCCGACAGCGGCTGCTGCAGCAAGGGGTCGCCGGAGAAGGGCGAGACCGTGACCGGGACGGTCTGCTCCGGCTGGTAGTTGACGGCGCCGCTGAGCCGGTCGAGCTTGGCCACCAACTGGCTGCGCAGCTGCTGGGTCAGGTGCTCGGCAAACAGCGTGCGCAGGCCCCAGCCGGTGAGCAGCAGTGCTGCCAGCACCCAGATCAGGGCACCCGCCAGCAGTCGCAGGCGCAGCGAGTTCTTCCAGGAGCCCGCACTCAGCGGTGGCTGCTGTTGGGCCATGGGGGAGGTCAGAGTATGCTCGGACATAGGCTTTATTCTTGGTTGGATGGCGCGGCCAGGCGATAGCCCAGGCCGCGCACGGTTTCGATCGAGCCGGCGGGTAGTTTTTTCCGCAGGCGCCCGACAAATACCTCGATAGTGTTGGAGTCGCGGTCGCTGTCCTGCGGATAGATATGCTCGGACAGCTCGGTGCGTGAGACCACGGCGCCCATGCGCTGCATCAGCAGGGCCAGCACCTTGAATTCATGGCTGGTCAGCGTCAGCGCCTGACCTTCGACGGTGACGCGCGCCTGGCGCGAATCCAGGGTGATGGAGCCGCATTGCCACAGTGCGCTGGCATGCGGGCTCAGGCGCCGCAGCAGGGCGCGCAGGCGCGCCAGCAGCTCTTCCATGTGGAAGGGTTTGGCCAGATAGTCGTCGGCTCCGGCATCCATGCCCGCGACTTTTTCATGCCAGGCGGCTCTGGCGGTGAGGATCAGCACCGGCATGGAGCGGCCCTGCGCACGCCAGGCGCGCAGCACGCTCAGCCCGTCGCGCACGGGCAGGCCCAGGTCCAGCACCGCAGCGTCAAAGCTCTCGACCTCGCCCAGGTATTGCGCCGTCTCGCCATCGGCGGCCGTCTCCACGGTGTGGCCGGCCTGCAGCAGGGCCTGATGCAGCTGCTCGCGCAGCGTGGGTTCGTCTTCAATCAGCAAAATTCGCATGCTCTGCAGCCTTCCTGAGTGCCGGGGTTCACTTCTTGCGCTTCATGCTGATCAGCTTGCCGTTGCTGGCATCGATCTCCAGCTTGACCACCTTGCCGTCGTTTTGCAGCAGCCGGATCTCGTAGACAAAGCGGCCGTCCTCGCGGTCGAACTCCACCTTGATGACCTGGCCCTGGTATTGCTGCTCGACCTGATCCAGAACGGTGCGCAGCGGCAGCACCTGGCCCTGGCGCAGGGCCTGACGGGCAAGCTCGTGGTCGTTGTCACCGGCATCCGAGGTGGCGGGCCACAGGCTCAGCGCGGCAAAGCCTGCCGTTGCCAGCAGCATGGCCAGCACGGCATGAAGGGCGCGCCGGCGTGGGCGGTGCGCAGATTGCGGGTCATTCGAGGCGTTGAGAAAAGACATGGCGAGAGGGCTGGAGTTGGAGGTGATGAGGTCTGGTAGCGGTCTGCAGCCAAGGTTATAGGCCTGCATCGATGAACGGAAGCTGAATGGCGGCTTCAGAAACGGTTCAGCCTGACTTGCGAACAATCGGCACCAACCCGCTGAGCAGTGCTTGTGCACTGGTGGGCCGTGTTTTGTCCCTTTCTTCGACCCAGCGACTGCAGGAGTTTTCATGTCCCATCTTCCCAGCCCGGCTTTTTCCATGTCCTCAGGCCCCCTATCCGTATTCCGCTCCCTGTGGCGTCGCAGCGGCGCGGTCTTGCTCGCAGGCGCGGCGCTGCTGTCGGCCGGCACTTGCCTGGCCGCAGAAAACTCCCTGGCGGATCGTGCCTCGGCCTCGGTGGCCGCCGTGCGCGGCATGGCGCTCGGACCGGCCCTGTCCATTCGCGATGTTTGCGACCGGCTGGAGAAGGCCGGCTATCGTGAATTCCAGGAAGTGGAATGGGACGACGGCCTCTACAAGGTCAAGGCCACGGCCAGCGATGGACGCTTTGTGAAGCTCTATGTCGACGGCCGTAGCGGCGAAGTGCTGCGCGTACGCACCAAGGGCTAGGATTGGCTCCGGATTCGATAGCTGTCAGAACCCTGCCGTTGTGGATTCCATGACGGTTTGCAGAGCAAAGAAGCCAGGTATTGGGCAAGGCGCTATGGTTTGAAGAGTTGTAAACGGCTGCGCTTTACTCGAAGTATTGTGAGCAAATGTGAAAGCTGTCGTCCTGGCGAGCCTGTGCCGCGTTGCAATGGAAAGGCAGACCGTGCAAGGTTTGCAGAGCAACTCATAACAGGGACTGCGGCGTATGGAATGTGCATGCGCCAATCAGGAGATTTCCATGCAAATCAATCAACGCTGGGGCCGCTTGGCCATGGTGAGCGCAATCGTTGCGGCTCTGTCGGCCTGTGCGGCCTATCCCCAGGGGGGCTACCAGAGCGGCGGCTACCAGGGAGGCTACTCCCAGGGTGCATATTCGGGTACAGGCTACCCTGGCAGCACACAGGCCTACCCCGTGGGCAACAACCAGGTCCAGACCTATCCCGCCAATAACTGCGGCTACAACAACCCCAACTGTTACTCGCAGCAGCCTCAGCAATACGCCCAGCAGGGCCGTGTGATGAATATCGAGACCGTGCGTGTACAGGACGGCAGCGGCATTGGCGCGGGCGGCGCGATTGCCGGTGGCGTGATCGGCGGTGTGCTGGGCAACCAGGTGGGCAAGGGCTCGGGCCGTACACTGGCGACCATCGCCGGTGTAGCTGCAGGCGCTTTTGCCGGCAACGCCGTGCAAAACAACATGGGCGGAGGCAGCGTGCGCGATATTTACCGCGTCACCGTGCAACTGCAGGACGGCAGCGTGCGCGCCCTGGACTACCAGCAGCCTCCGCAGCTGAGCATCGGCGAATATGTGCGCGTGGAAGGCAACCAGATCTTCCGCCGCTGAGCAGACAGGCGCACATAACAAAAGGGACTCCGAGGAGTCCCTTTTTACTTCACCAGTCAAGAGCAGTACAGCCTTGAAAACTGGCGTGTTCTCAAGCCAGAGATAGCAAGCAAGAGCCTAGGCGGCCCCGCCGCCCCGCAGCGGAGCTGTCGTCTCCCTGAAGGGGAAGGCGCAAAGCGCCTCAGGGGATTAGTGAAGTGTTTCGTTGCCCGGAGCCATGGGCTCGATACGGAAAAATCCCGTACCGGCCGTGCCGCGACCGATCTCTTCCTCGGTGGCCTCGCGCACGGCTTCGATCTTGAGGTGCAGGCGGATGGCGATTCCGGCCAGCGGGTGGTTGCCGTCCAGCACCACATGCTCGGGATAGATTTCGGTGACCGTGTAGAGCAGATCGGGAGGCACGGGGTTGGTGCCCTTGGGCATGGCCGTGCTCTCGAAACTCATGCCTTCCTCGATCTCCTCGGGGAACAGCTCGCGCTTTTCCAGGAAGATCAGGCTCTCGTCATAGTCGCCGAATGCCTCTTCGGGCTCCAGGTGCAGGTCCAGTGTGGTGCCTACGCCGTGGCCTTGCAGAGCCTCTTCGATGCGCTTGAACAGGTCATCGCCGCCGACAAGGAACTCCACGGGCTCGTCCAGCACGTCCAGCTCCTCGCCCAGGGTGTCTTTCAGTGTCCAGGTCAGGGCGACCACGCATTGTTGGGTAACTTCCATGGTGTGTGTATGCAGTTGGTGGGCCGCGGGCCAGTCCCGCAGCCGAAATTGAAACGCCGCCACGGCCGTGGCGCAATGGCAGGCATTGTCCCATGCGCTGCCCGCAACTGCAGCACAGGCCTTTTGTTACACCCTGCAAAAAGCACTTGCACAGCCTTCACATTGGCGCTCTTGCAGGCCTGCATACTGACCCCATCTCTGCTGCAAGTAATTTGCGGGCTTTAAGGAAGGCACCATGACCTCTCAGGAACAACAACTGCTGCAAGACCTGTGCGCCAGGCTGACGCTGACCCAGGGTCAGCCCAAGGACGCGCAGGCCGATGCCGAGCTGCGCCGTGGATTGAGCAACGCGCCCGACGCGGTCTACTGGCTGGCCCAGCGCACCTTGATGCTGGAGCAAGCCATTCAGCAGGCCCAGCAGCAGATCGGCGAGTTGCAGCAGCAGGTGAAGCTGGCCCAGCAAAGCCAGAGCCAGGGCGCCGGCAGCTTTCTCTCGGGCGGCCTGGGCACGCACTTCGGCCGCGCTCCCGAGCGCCATGCCGAGGATGGTGGCTACGCTGCCAATGCCCAGCCTCCCTATCAACCCCAGTACCAGCCGCAGAACCAGCCGCAAGTGGCGCCTCAACCTTCCAGCTGGCGCGACCGTTTCTTTGGCGGCGGCTCGGCGCCCCGTGCTGCAGCGCCGCAGGCCTACGGCCAGCCTGCAACCTCTGCCGGCAGCAGCTTCCTGGGCAATGCCGCAGCGGCCGCAGCCGGCGTGGCGGGCGGCATGTTTCTGTTCAACGGGCTGGAGAATCTGATGGGCGGCCATCACGCCGGCTCGGGCAGTCAGAGTGGCGGCGAAAGCAAGTCGCTGGCGCAGGACAGCAGCAACCAGGGCTTGCATGGCGACAGCGGCAATACCTCGAGCCTGGCCAACGATGCGGGCCTTGGCAGCATAGACAACTCAGTCAGCTTTGACAGCGGCAGTTGGGACGATGGCGGCGGCTTCTTTGACGATGACTTTGCCTGATTACATGCTTTGAGATTTTTGAGGCTCAAGCCCTTTTCCATCAAACGCTAGCAGCTATGGATTAGATAGTGAGAAGGAAAAAAGAAAGCCACCTGGCGTTTTCAAATCAGGTGGCTTTTTTAATTTCAGTAGCGATGGGCGCGAGCTTTAACTAGGGCGCGACCTAAGTGTGGGACAGCAAGCAAGCGCCGCCGCGCAGCAAAGCTGTCGTCCCCCCGCGAAGCAGAGAGGGGGAAGCGGCGGGGCCGCCTAGGCAAAGCCGCTCAGGGGGTCTTTAGAACGGATAGTGGCGTTCTGTGGTCTGCATGGTCACCCAGCGGGTTTCGGTAAAGGCATTGATGCCCTGCTGGCCGCCGAAATGGCCGTAGCCCGAGGCCTTGACGCCGCCAAACGGCATCTGGGCTTCGTCATGCACCGTGGGGCCGTTGATATGGCAGATGCCGGTCTCGATGCGCGCTGCCACACGCCAGCCACGGGCCGTGTCCCGGGTGAAGACTGCGGAGGACAGACCGAACTCGTTGTCATTGGCCGTGGCAATGGCTTCTTCCTCGCCGTTCACGCGCACGATGCCCTTGACCGGGCCGAAGGTCTCCTCGTGGAAGATGCGCATCGCCGGCGTCACATGGTCGATCAGCGTGGCGGGCATCAGGGTGTTCTCGGCCTTGCCGCCGCATACGATTTTTGCGCCCTTGGCCAGCGCGTCGTCGATCATGGCATTGCAGCGCTCCACCGTGGCCAGATCGACCACAGAGCCCAGCACCACGGGTCCCTTGCGCGGGTCACCCAGCGGCAGGCTGCGGGCCTTGGCGGCAAACTTGGCGATGAACTCGTCGGCCACCTTGTTATCCACCACAAAGCGCTCGGTGGACATGCAGATCTGGCCCGAGTTGGCAAACGCGCCAAAGGTGGCGGCGTTCACGGCCGCATCGATATCGGCATCGTCCAGCACCAGAAACGGGGCTTTGCCGCCGAGCTCCAGCAGTGCGGGCTTGAGATGCTTGGCGCAGGTCTGGCCGATGATGCGGCCCACACGTGTGGAGCCGGTAAAGCTCACGCGGCGCACGGCCGGATGGGCCACGATGGCCTCGACCACGCTGCCCGCATCGGCGGGCGCATTGGTCACAAAGTTCACCACGCCGGCGGGCAGGCCTGCGTCCTGCAGCGCTTCGATGATCAGGCCGTGGGTGGCGGGGCAGAGTTCCGAGCCCTTGAGAATCACGGTATTGCCGCAGGCCAGGGCCGTGGAGATGCTGCGCACGGCCAGAATCACGGGGGCATTCCAGGGCGCGATACCGAGCACCACGCCGGCGGGCTGGCGCACGGCCATGGCCAGGCTGCCGGGCACGTCGGAGGGGATGATCTCGCCATTGATCTGCGTGGTCAGCGAAGCCGCTTCCAGCAGCATGCTGGCGGCCAGATGCACGTTGAAGCCGGCCCAGATGCCCGATGCGCCGGTCTCGGCAGCCATGGCCGCGGCAATCGCTTCGCCCTTGGCTTCCAGCGCCTGCGAGGCCTTCATCAGCATCGCGCGGCGGGCGTTCGGCCCCAGTTGCGACCAGGCGGGGAAGGCTGCTGCCGCTGCATCGCAGGCGCGAATCGCGTCCTCGGTCGTGGCTGCCGGCGCGCGTGTGGCCACGCTGCCATCCAGCGGGTTCCTGCGTTCAAAGGTCGCGCCATTGCCGGCTGCGCATTCCTGGCCGGCTATCAGCATTTTTTGTTCGATCATTTTTCATCTCCTTTTGACGTGAAAGCAGTCATCAAAGCTGCCTGTTGTTCATACCGTTGAAATTAGACGCGGCCCAGCACAGAGGTGTCGAGCAAGGGCCTAGGCGGCCCAGCAGCCCCGCAGCGTGGGCTGCCCCAGCATGGGCTGCCCCAGCGATGGCATCGTCCCCCTCCGGGGGAAGCGGCGAAGCCGCTCAGGGGGATTCATCTCAGTGTTCTCCGCCCAAATAAGCGCGACGCACGGCGGGGCTGTTGCTGAGTTCTGTGGCCGAGCCTTCGCCCACAATGCGGCCCGTCTCCAGCAGATAGCCACGGTCGGCGATGGCCAGGCTCTGGCGCGCGTTCTGCTCCACCAGCAGCACGCCCATGCCCAGTGTCTTGATGCGCGCCAGGGCTGCGAACAGCTCTTTGCACATCAGCGGCGACAGGCCCAGCGAAGGCTCGTCCAGCAGCAGGATATCGGGCTGGCTCATGAGAGCGCGGCCCACGGCCACCATCTGCTGCTCGCCGCCGCTCATGGTGCGAACGACTTGCGGCAGGCGATCGCGCAGCTTGGGAAAGAGGGCGAAGACCTGCTCCAGATTGCTGGCCTCGTTGGCGCGTGCGCGCTGGGGCTGGGCTCCCAGCAGCAGGTTTTCCTTGACGTTGAGATCGCCGAATACGCCGCGCCCTTCGGGCACCAGGGCCAGGCCGGCTTGCACGATGGCATGCTGGGGCAGCTGCATCAGCTCCTGGCCCGCCAGCTGGGCGCTGGCGCCGGCCTGGGGCGTGACCATGCCGCCCAGCGCCTTGAGTAGGCTGGACTTGCCCGCTCCGTTGGCGCCCAGCATGACGACCAGCTCGCCGGGCTGAACCAGGAGGCTGACCTGGTGCAGCGCCTCATGCTTGCCGTAGCTCACCGAGATATTGCGCACTTCAAGCATGGCTGGCCTCCGCTGACCGGTCTTCATCTGCACTCACGTCTTCCCCCAGATAGGCACGCACCACCTCGGGCTCTTTGAGTACCTGGGCCGTGGGGCCGTCGGCTATTTTCGTGCCCGCGTTCATCACCACGCAGCGGCTGCACAGCGCGTGTACGGCGTCCATCACATGTTCGACCATGAGAATCGTCAGCCCCGTGGCCTGCAACTGCCGGATCAGTGCAATGCCCTGCTGCAGCTCCGTGGGGTTCAGGCCTGCCAGCCATTCGTCGAGCAGCAGGATCTGCGGCTCCAGCGCCAGCGCGCGGGCCAGCTCCAGGCGCTTCTGGTTGATATAGGTGAGCTCGCCCGCGGGAGTATTCGCCAATTCGGCCAGACCCACCTGATTCAGCAGTTGCAGGGCACGCGCAGCGGCAGGTTTGCCAAACAGCGGCCGGGGCTTGAAGGCCATGCCGGCAATGACGTTGTCGCTGCAGCTCATGGAGCCCAGCACCTTGACCAGCTGGAAGGTGCGTGCCACGCCCAGGCGGGCGATCTGGTGGCTTTTGAGCGGGTGGATGGGCTGGCCGTTGAATACGATCTCGCCGCCGTTGACGGGCAGGGCGCCCGAGATCAGATTCATGGCCGTGGTCTTGCCCGAGCCATTGGGGCCGAGCAGGCCCACGACCTCGCCCGGATAGACGTCAAAGCTCAGTGCGTTGACGGCCACCAGGCCGCCGAAGCGTTTGGTGGCACCGCGCACGGAAAGCAGGGTGGCGGTCTTCATGGCTGCTCTCCCTTGCTGGCCGCATTCCTGCCCAGCAGTCTGGCCAGCACGCCAGACAGGCCCTGGGGAATGAAGTACACGATCACGATGAATACCAGGCCCAGCAGAATCGAGAAATGGTTGGGGAAGTTGGCAGCCAGGTACTCGAACAGCAGCACCAGCGGCACGGCCCCCAGAATCGGGCCGAATAGCGCGCCGGCACCGCCGAGCAAGGCCATGATCAGGGTCTGGAACGAGACGGCAGGAGCAAAGGCAATGCTGGGGTCGATATAGGTCCAGCGCGGAGCCATGATGGCGCCCGTGACGGTGATGAACACGGCGCTGAGGGCGAACAGCAGCAGCTTGGCCGTGGTGGTGTTGATGCCCACATGGGTGGCCACGGTCTCGTCCTCCCCGATCACGCGCAGCGCCAGGCCCAGGCGCGAGCGGTTGATGAGGGCGCGCAGCGCCAGCACCAGGGCCAGCATGGCCAGCAACTGCCAGTAGATATCGAGCTGGGTGATCTCCACGAATACATAGCGGCCCAGGTCCTTGGTGATGTTGACTTCCCACCAGGTGACGAGCTGCTTGACCAGCTCGGCCAGGCCGAAGCTGAAGATCACGAAGTACACGCCCGACAGCCGCAGCGTGGACAGGCCCACGATCAAGGCCATGACCAGGCCCACGCCGGCCGCAATGCCCAGCACGGCGGCCCAGGGCAGGGACTCGCCGAACACGGCGGTGACATAGGCGCCCATGCCGAAGAAGGCGACGGTGGCCAGCGAGATATAGCGCGTGGGCCCCGAGAACAGCGCCCAGGCCGTGGCCAGCACGCAGTACATCAGAATGCTGATCATGAGCGAGAGGTAGTACTCATCCGTCAGCCAGCGCGGCAGCAGTGCCAGACCGGCGGTGGCGATGGCGCAGATGGCCCAGATCAGAATTTCTTTGCGGCTCATCGTGCAGTCCTCCCGAACAAACCGGTGGGCTTGAACAGCAGCACCAGCAGGAACACCGCGTAATTGACGGCCAGCGTCAGGCCGGGGTCGACAAAGGAGGCCACCAATGTTTCGGCAAAGCCCAGCAGCATGCCGGCCACCAGGCAACCCATGAGATTGCCCACGCCACCCATGATGACGACGATCAGCGCCTTCATGGCAAACATGGTGCCCATGCCGGCCGAGAAGGGCAGAAACATGCTGACCAGCACGCCGCAGACCGCCACCAGCGCGCCGCCCAGACCATAGGCCAGGGCCGCCGTGCTGCGCACATTGATGCCGACCAGATGTGCGAACTGAGGTGCCACGGACACGGCGCGCACCACGGCGCCGGCACGCGTGCGTGTCAGCAGCAGGTACAGGCCGCCGCCCAGCACGATGGCAAAGCCCAGCACCAGCAGACGGTTGGCCGCGACCTTGCTGCCCAGGATCTCCACGGGATCGGCCAGATAGCTGTAGCTGTGATAGTCGCCGCCGAACATCACCAGCATGACGCCCTGCACGACGAACAGCATGCCGAAGGTGGCCAGAATCGAATCCACCTCCAGCGCCGGTCCGCCCTTGGCGCGGCGCACCAGCGGCGTCAGCAGCAGCTGATAGATCAGCCACTGGATGACAAAGCCCAGCGGCACCACCAGCAGCACCAGAAGCAGTGGTGAAATACCCCAGCTGCTCACCGCAAAAAAGGCCAGAAAGGCCGGCGCAATCAGAAACTCCCCATACGAGAGATTCATGATGCGCGCCACGCCATACTGCAGCGTCAGCCCCATGGCCACCAGGCCGTAGAGCCCGCCCAGCATGGCGCCAGCGAGAAAGATGTCTATTAAATTCATAGCGTATACCGCTGGTGATTCATTGTTCTTGTTATGAAATCAATGCAAAGTGAAAGCGAGACATGCGCAACCAGCTCTTGTTTTGATAGTTATTGTGGAACTGGGCGAATGCCGGAATAGGCATGCCCCAGCAACGGGACAGCGAGGAAGGGCAGCCCCGCACCGAGGCTGTCGTCCCCCTCCCATAGCGCGAAGCGCGTAGAGAGAGGGGGAAGGCGCGCAGCGCCTCAGGGGGTGACCCGCGGTATCACCGCAGGCTTGACCCCCGCCCGGTTGGTCGGCGCAATCGCATTGAACTCGCCGTTCTGCCACTGGCCCACATGCCAGAGCTTGGTCAGCATCTGGCCTTCAAGCTTGACGGGGCCGAGCACGGTCTCGAAGCTGCCGCTCTTGAGTTCCTGCGTTACGGCGGCGCGATCGATCTTGCCCACGCGCTCGATGGCCTGCTGCAGCATCTGCAGCGAGGTGTAGACGATGGGGCTGGCAAAGCGGTCCGATTCCTGGCCGGTCACCTCCTTGAAGCGCTTGAGGTAAGCCTGCATCTGCGGGTTGCCGGCATCGATGCCACCCGGCGCCATCACGCCTTCGGCCGCTGCGCCGAACTTGCCCTTGAACATGGGGAATTGCGTGCCCACGCCGGTGAACAGCACCTTGGGAGCCAGGCCCAGCGTCCTGGCCTGCTCGTTGATCAGCATGGTGTCGGGTGGGTAGGAGTAGGCCACGAAGGTGTCGGCACCCTTGCCCTTGGCCTCGTTGATGACGGGCGTCATGTCCTGGGTGCCGATCGGATAGCTCTTGTCGTAGACCAGCTCGAAGCCATGCTGCTTGGCGGCCTTGCGCGTGGCATTGGCCAGCTCCACGCCAAAGCCGTCGGCGATGTTGATCATGGCGATCTTGTTGTTGATCTTGCCGTCCTTCTTGGCCTTTTCCAGCATGGCGACCAGACCCTCGGCATATTCGCCGCCCGTGCCCAGGAAGAAGAAGGCATGCTTCCAGCGCTTGGCCAGATCGGGGGCCTTGTCGGTCACCGAGGTGGCGGCCAGCAGCGGGTATTTGTGCTTTTCGTAGGTCGGCCCCACGGCCAGGTTGGAGCCCGTGCCCCAGGGCGGCAGCACGAAGTCCACCTTGTCCTGGGTGATCAGGCGCTCGGTGGCGCGCACGGCCTCCTCGGTGCTGGAGCGATCGTCGTATTCGATGACCTCGATGGGCACGCGCTTGTTGTAGGCCTTGAGCATGATGCCGCCGGCGTCGTTGATCTCCTTGACCCAGAGCTTGTAGTTGGGCGCCGTGGTCACGGAGGTTCCGCCCGCGTTGACGCCGGTCTTGGCAATTGCCCAGCCGATACGGATGGACTTGGGCGCTTCCTGGGCCAGGGCCTGGCCGCACAGACCCGCCAGGGCCGTGGCCGCGACCAGGCTTTTGAGAACAAAACGCTTGTCGGCGAATGTCATGCTTGTCTCCTTTTTATGGACGGGTGTCCGGGTTTTCGGCCATCGTAGGAAATCGCGGCGCAAGGGGCTTGTCTGTGCGTGCACTGCGTCTTGTCTGTGCATGCAAGTGTCTGTGGGTAAACACTGATTTCCCTGCGAGGCGCCGGTTTTGCCCGGACCCGGGTCCGGGTCGCTATGGATAATGAAGCATCCTGTTACTTCTTCAGGAGCCCAGATGCGGCCAGACATTCCTGCCTACCAAGTGACCGAGAAGATGACCGAGATGCAAGGTGCCCAAGCCGTGGGCGCCTGGCAGCACTGGATGTCAACGCTCTATGGACTGGAGAGCGATGTCTATGGCGATCAGCATTTCTCGGCGCGGCTGGGAACCTTGGAGCTGGGGCCGGTGGGCATGACCCGGATCGAGGCCAGCCGCCATCGCGTGCGGCGCACATCGGCCAGCATGGCGCGGCACAGCACGGACTTTCTCAAGATCGTGGCTCCTTGGCATGGCGAGGCCCGCGTCTGCCAGAACGGGCGCGAAGCCGTGGCGCGCAGCGGCCAGTGGCTGATCTATGACACCACGCAGGAGTACGAGGTGCTCAACCCCGAGTGGTGCGAGCATCTGATCATCACCCTGCCCAAAAGCCGCTTCGAAGACCATGGTCGCGCCATCGACGCGCTCATGGGGCGCTATGTGGGCGGCAGCGAAGGCGTGTCCCGCATTGCGCTGGACATGATGCGCGGCACTTTTGCCGAATGTCGGGCCATGGGCCAGGGTCTGGCCCAGCATGTGACGGATTCGCTGCTGCAGCTGATCCAGCTGTCCCTGCTCGATGCCTGCGGCCGTGCGGCCTCCCTGAGCGCCAGCGAGCTGCTGCTGGGCCGCATCAAGGCCTATGTGCGCCAGCATCTGCGCGATCCGGCCCTGAGCGTCGATGCCGTGGCCGCAGCGCTCAACTGCAGCAAGCGTCATCTCTACAACGCCTTTGCCGATGAGAGCCTGTCCATCAGCCAGCATATCTGGGCCGAGCGCGTGGCCCTGTTCCAGCGCGAACTGCTCAGTCCTGCCAATCGCCACTGCACCCTGACCGAGCTGGCGCTGGCTAGCGGCTTTGCCAGCGGCGCGCATCTGAGCCGCCTGTTCAAGCAGCACACGGGGCAGACGCCGGCGCAGTTCAGGGCAGGCATGTTTGGCTCCAAATTGCTCAATTAAGAGTTAAACAAGCCTCAGGTTCAGATGCTAAATACGCTGTAAGCTATCAATAAGGTAGCAATCCAAAAACAAAAAAGCCACCCGGCGTTTTCAAATCGGGTGGCTTTTTTGCGTGCTTGGCTGCGACCAAGAGCGTTGGATTGAGCATGCTCTGATTCAGTAATACCGAGCAAGGGCCGCCCCGCAGCGAAGGTATTGTCCCCCTCCCGCGCAGCGAGAGAGGGGGAAGCGGCAAAGCCGCTCAGGGGGAGCCTCAGATATCTATTCCGCACTTGCCCGGAGCCAGAATCCCATTGGGGTCCAGAGCACGCTTGATCTTGCGCTCGATATCGCGCTTGACCGGACCGTAGCTCTGCGCCACGCGCTCCTGGAAGGCCGTGTTCACGCGGTACACGGCATAGCCTTCCTTTTCGAACTCGTCCAGCAGCTCGGCAAAGCAGGCATTGGCACGCTTGGTTTCCTCTTCGTTGCTGCGGTCGTAGAGCACATCGATGACATGGTGCATATCGCGCCAGCCGACGATGAACTCGCCCACATAGTCCAGGCCATGCTTGTTGAGGATCTTCTTGGCCAGCGACTTCTGCTTGTCGCACTCGCTGCCGCGCGCCTGCGACACAGGGGCAAACCACATCGAGCCGCCACCCCCGCGCCAGTTGTAGAGGCCGAATTCCTGCAGGTTGGGCACGCCCGACATGAGCTGGGCACGGTACTTGAAGGGCTGGGTGTCGCCAGCCATTTCTTCGGTGATCAGACGGCCCTTGCCCAGCTTCTTGAGCGCGTCCTGCACGATCTTGAAGTTGACGTCGACCTGCTCCCTGGTGCCGTACAGCGCCGCGTAGACATTCCAGGCGCCCAGATGCTTGTCCTTCTGGATCTGCTTGAGGATGGCGTCGGGCGTATGGCCGGGCTCGGTGGTGTAGTCCGAGCGGCGGGTGTTGCAGGTGGATGCCTCCCACAGCACGCCCGCGATCACCACCGAATTGGGGATGACCTGGGCGATGCGCAGGGGGCGGATGAATTCCACGATCTCGGAGATATCGCTGTCTTCGTCGAACTGGATTTCCAGCGGCTTGAAGACCGGGGGCTTGGGCATCAACCAGAAACCCATCTTGGTGCAGATGCCGTAGTTGGACTGGGTGAACATGCCGTCCAGCGTCGGGCCGTAGCCCCATTTGAACACCTGCCAGGCCTTGTCGCCCTTGACGCCTCCCATGCCGGTGCGCAGCACATCGCCGTTGGCCATCACCACTTCCATGCCGCACTGCATCATGAAGTGTTCGCCATAAGGTGTGTAGCCCACGCCGCGGTCCATGGTGTTGCCCAGAGGGCCGGCAATGGCCGAAGGTGCCGAGAACGACAGCATCAAGGGAATCTTGTTCTCTTCGAGGTAGTCGTAGAGCATCTGGTAGGTCACGCCAGGCTCGACCAGGGCCGTGCACAGTTCGGGGTCCACGTGGATGATCTTGTTCATCTTGCGCAGATCCAGCACCACCTGGCCGCGCTGGCCCGGTGCGGCCGAGCCGTAGCCGAAGTTGCGGCCGGTGGAGATGGTCCACACGGGCACCTTGTGCGCGTTGCAGATCTTGACGACCTCTTGCACCTGCTCCACGGTGGTGGCAGTCACAACGGCGGAAGGTGTGTGCTCTTCGGTAGGCACAGCCATCATCACCTTGGTGTAGGGACGAACCAGTTCGTCCTTGATCATCACATTGTCTTCGCCCAGGGCCTTCTTGAATTGGGCGATGGCCGCATCGAAGCTGCTTTCGCTCATGCCCTTGGGCAGGGCCATGTATTTGCTTGTCATGCTCTGCTTTCCTTGTTTCTTAGATTACGCAGCTAAAGGACACGCGGGCTTCCTTGCCTGCTGCCGCCGTGGTGGTGTTCATGACTTGACCGGACGCCAGCGACCGACCCAGCGCCTGGGCCCAGTCAGCGGCGGCGCCGTCTACGCGATGGTGTTCCACGGCCAGCACGCGGCCACCGCTGGAGCGAACCAGGTCCAGCACCAACGTGGCCGAGGCGTCATCAAGCAGACCCACCAGTAGGGTTTCCTGGCTGTCGGTCAGCAGCTCGCCCAATTGGTTGAATGCGGCGCTGTCCAGACCTTGAAGGCCGGTGTGCACCACGTTGCGGGAGGTGCTCTGAACACCGGCCGCAAAGGCCTTGTCCAGCGCGCTGGCGTGCATGGAGGAGGTCACGGCCAGCACCTCGGCAGAGCGTGTGGCTGCGCTGGCGGTGCGGCCTGCAGCGGAGGTGGCAGCCTGTGCCCAGCCTATGCCGGAGACAGCCAGACCTGCAGCGGTCAGAGCTTTGAGAAGGGAGCGACGATCGGTTTGCATTGCATCGTCCTCCTTATTTCCTGGCTGGCTCGGCTGCCTTGGGGGCCTCTGTCTTGGACAGGTAGTTTGCCAAGTCTTCCAGCGTGGCGTCGTCGATATCGGTCACGCGAAAAGACGGCATTGCGTTCATGCCGTTGCGCGCAATGATCACGTAGGTCGCGGGCGGAAAGCCTCGCCCCTTGATGACGGGGCCTATGCCGGCTTCATGGCATTTGGCGCAGGTCTTTTCGTAGAAGCGCTGGCCGGGGCCAATGTTGTGAGAGTCCGCAGCCGAGGCGGCGAGGCTGAGGCCAGACAGCAGGGCTGCCAGGGCCAGTTGGGAGGCATGTTTCAACGTGGGTCTCCGGTGGTTCTGTGGGTCGGCAGACACAAGGCGCGGGCTAGGGCTCGCGCCTTGCCCATGCGGGCGCTGCACCTGAGGTCTTTGCCTCATGGCCCAGTGCCCGCGATGGAGGTTTCAAGCGAAGACAGGAGTCATGCCTGCCGGCTACGACTGCTGTCCTGGACGCTTTAGAAGGGGTAGTGACGTGCGGTGGTCTGCATGGTGATCCAGCGGGTGTCGGTAAAGGCATCGATACCGGCCTGGCCGCCAAAGTGGCCGTAGCCCGAGTTCTTCACGCCGCCGAAAGGCATCTGTGCCTCGTCGTGCACGGTGGGGCCGTTGACATGACAGATGCCCGCTTCGATGCGGCCGGCCACGCGCCAGCCGCGCGCTGTGTCCCTGGTGTAGACGGCGGAAGACAGGCCGAACTCGTTGTCGTTGGCCATGGCGATGGCCTGCTCTTCGCCACGTACGCGCACGATGGCTTTTACCGGGGCAAAGGTCTCTTCACGGAAGATTCGCATCTCGGGAGTCACGCCGTCTATCAGCGTGGCGGCCATCAAGGTGTCGTTGGCCTTGCCGCCGCAAAGAATCCTGGCACCCTTGCTCACGGCATCGTCGATGAGCTCGTTGACGCGGTTCACGGTGTTCATGTCCACGACTGAGCCCAGCACCACCGGTCCCTGGCGAGGGTCGCCCAGAGGCAGGGTCTGGGCGCGGCCCACCAGCTTGGCGATGAATTCCTCGGCCACGGCCTCGTCCACGATGATGCGCTCGGTGGACATGCATATCTGGCCCGAGTTGGCAAAAGCGCCAAAGGTGCAGCCGGCCACGGCGGAGTCGATGTCGGCATCGTCCAGCACCAGGAACGGTGCCTTGCCGCCCAGCTCCAGAATGACGGGCTTGAGGTATTTGGCACAGGTCTGGCCGATGATGCGGCCCACGCGCGTCGAGCCCGTGAAGTTCACGCGGCGTACGGCGGGGTGGGCCACCATGGCCTCGACCACGGCGCCGGCGTCTTCGGGCGCATTGGTCACGAAGTTCACCACGCCGGGCGGCAAGCCGCCTTCCTGCAGCGCTTCGATGATCAGGCCGTGCGTGGCAGGGCACAGTTCCGAGCCCTTGAGGATCACGGTGTTGCCGCAGGCCAGGGGCGTGGCAATGGCGCGTACGGCCAAGATGATGGGGGCATTCCAGGGGGCGATGCCCAGCACCACGCCAGCGGGCTGGCGCACGGCCATGGCCATGCTGCCGGGGATATCCGAAGGAATCAGCTGGCCGTTGATCTGGGTGGTCAGCGACGCGGCTTCGAGAAACATATTGGCGGCCAGATGCACATTGAAGCCGGCCCAGATGCCGGAGGCGCCGGTTTCTGCCGCCATGGCTGCGGCAAAGGCTTCGGCCTTGGCCTCCAGGGCCTGCGAGGCCTTCATCAGCATCAGCCTGCGTTCTGTGGGGCCCAGGGCCGCCCAGGCAGGGAAGGCCGCCTGAGCGGCTTCCACGGCACGCACGGCGTCGGCTGTTGTGGCGGCCGGGGCACGCGTGGCGACCGATCCGTCCAGAGGGTTTCTGCGCTCGAAAGTGGCGCCATTGCTGGCCTGTGCGGTCTGACCGCCGATGAGCATGCTTTGTTCAATCATCTTCGCTTCCTTCGCTACCAAGGTCGCGTGACCGCGGTCACTGCTTGTTGCTGCAAGTTGAAAAAAGTGGGAGCTGGTGCCGTTGCACAAGGCTTGTGTCACCGGGCTTGTCTCCCCCTTTTGTGGTGTTTCGCCTGACACTGGCGTGTGAGTGATCGTAGGAAAAGCCTTGGCAAGATGCTGTGCGCAATGTGCACAAACCGTTTGACGAATCGTGCACGCAACCTAGGGTTTGCACTAGTTTGAATGCAGTGTGGGAGATTCTTTCCGGCCTGAGCACGAAAGTGCTCACTTACCGATAATTGCTGTACTTTGTCGGTACAGGCAGAGATAGATACAACGAGGAGTCAAGGCCCATGACCGCGCCCGTGGTACTGAGTACCGATGGTCTTCCCGAGAAGGAAACTGCACCAGCCTGGCAGGGCTGGATGGCGCAGCTGTTCTCGGGTCTGGATACGGATCTGTATGGCGACACCTGTTTTGACGGGCATCTGAGCGTGGCATACGCCGGCGATGTGATGCTCACCAAGCTGGATGCCGGGCGCCATCGCGTCATACGCGACAGCCACCGTCTGCGCGACAGCGAAGCGGCCTATCTCAAGATCGTGGCGCCCTGGAGCGGCCATGCCGAGGTGGAACAGTACGGCAGCAAGGCCTGCGTGAGCAATGGCAGCTGGGCCATCTATGACACCTCGCAGCCCTATGTGGTGGCCAATCCCCGGCACACGGAGCACCTGATCATGATGGTGCCCAAACAGAGCATTGCCGAGCGAGGCCTGCGTCTGGAAAATCTCATGGGTCGATCGGTGGGGGGCAGCGCCGGCATTGCGCGCATTGCTCTGCAGACCATGCGCAGCACTTACCAGGAACTGGACAATATGACGGCACCGCTGGCGCGCCGCGCCGGGGAGTTGCTGGTGGATATGGTGCATCTGTCCCTGCAG
This sequence comes from Comamonas sp. wu1-DMT, assembly GCF_040187805.1. NCBI lineage: Bacteria > Pseudomonadati > Pseudomonadota > Betaproteobacteria > Burkholderiales > Comamonadaceae > Comamonas > Comamonas sp. wu1-DMT. The sequence continues at coordinate 87,114 of NZ_JBANEM010000016.1, read as the reverse complement.
GCCCTTGGCGGGCAGGCCACGGCGGTGACGCAGAAGCAGGCCCTGTACGACCGCATCTGCGAGCATGTGGCCAGCCATGTGCGCGACCCCGGGTTGTCAGTCGATCAGGTGGCCGAAGCACTCAATTGCAGCCGTCGGCATCTGCACAACGCCTTTGCGGGGCGAGACCAGTCGCTGGGCGGCTTCATCCAGCAGAGCCGACTGGAGCTTTGCATGCGGGAGCTGCATTCCCCGGCGCTCGCGCACCGCACCATTACAGACATTGCCATGGGCTGTGGTTTTGGCAACAGCGCGCACTTCAGCCGTTCCTTCAAGGCCTATGCCGGCATGTCGCCGTCCGAGTTCAGAGCGCTCGGTCATTGATCTGTGCCGACCAGCGTTTTCGAGGCCTATAGGACAATGCAGGCCGTTGCTTAGAAAGCAGGACTGTATTCATGGACATCAATACGCCGCTCACCCTGCTGGGTGGGCTCACCGCCTCTCAATTCATGCGCAAGCATTGGCATAAAAAGCCTTTGCTGGTGCGCCAGGCCATCCCCGGCTTCAAGGCCCCGATTCCGCGTGCTCGCCTGCTGGCCATGGCGGGCGAGGATGGCGTGGAGTCGCGCCTGATCCAGCAGCTCGAAGGCGACAACTGGAAGCTCAGCCACGGCCCGCTGTCCCGTCGCAGCCTGCCTGCATTGACCAAGCCGGGCTGGACCGTGTTGGTGCAGGGCGTGGACATGCATGACGCCAAGGCGCATGAGTTGCTGCAGCAATTCCGCTTTGTGCCCGAGGCGCGCCTCGATGATCTGATGATCAGCTTTGCCACCGATCAAGGAGGCGTAGGCCCGCATTTCGACAGCTATGACGTGTTTTTGCTGCAGGCCCAGGGCAGGCGCCGCTGGCGCATCGGTCGTCAAAAAGACCTGTCTCTGCAGCAGGGCAAGCCACTGAAAATCCTCTCCAATTTCGAGCCCGAGGAAGAGTTTGTTCTGGAGCCCGGCGACATGCTGTATCTGCCGCCCAAATGGGCGCATGACGGAGTGGCAGAAGGCGAATGCATGACGTATTCGATAGGCTTTCGCTCGCCCGATCGCAGCGAGCTGGGTCGCGAGTTGCTGCTGCGCATGTCGGACGAGCCCGACGAGCCCGAAACTCCGGTCATTTATCGCGACCCCAAGCAGGAGGCCGTGAGCAACCCGGCGCTGATTCCTGAAGGCATGTATGACTTTGCCCGCGAGGCACTGAAGAAGGCCATGGCCGAGCCGCTGGCGCTGGAGCGCGCGCTGGGCGAGTACCTGAGCGACCCCAAGCCCAATGTCTGGTTCGAGCATGGCGATGAAAACGGCATGTTCGAGAGCGTGGTGCTGGATCGCCGCACACGCATGATGTATGACGCCAAGCACATCTTCATCAATGGCGAAAGCTATCTGGCTGGCGGCCGCGATGCCACCTTGATGCGCAAGCTGGCAGACAGCCGAGCCCTGTCGCGCAAGGATCTGGCAACTGCCAGCGATGACGCGCTGGAGTTGCTGTCGTCGTGGTTTGATGCTGGCTGGGTTCGCTCCGGCGACTGAAACAGGGTGGACTTGTAACAGCGATCGTGCTAACTTACGGGTTTGTCCTCTGTGGCTCCTGCTGATTTCGCAGGCTTTGTGTAGGTTATGTAAATCTTTATCAAAGCTTTGTCAGGGATTTGACAGGAATAAATTTATGCTCCACAGTGTGGCTCAAGGCAAGCGTGGGCTTGCCCGGTAAATGAGAACGCACCGATTTGTGCAGAATTGTTTGGTTGCTGTCAGTGTTAGTCAGCAATGGGCAAAACTACCTATAATGCGGGCTGAGTCGAATTTATCGTTTGACCTGATCTGCCAGAGCGATCAATAGCTGCAAAAGGCTGACCGTAATGGCAATCTGCATACCGTCTGCTGAACCTACCATTTAGGAAACTGTCATGAAGAACTCTCTGATTCTGGCTACCGTGATCGCTGCTGCTGCTCTGGCTGCTTGCGGCAAGAAGGAAGAAGCTCCTGCTGCTCCCGCTCCTGCTGTGGAAGCTCCTGCTGCTCCCGCACCTGCTGCTGAAGCTCCTGCTGCTCCCGCCGCTGACGCTGCTGCTCCTGCCGCTGACGCTCCTGCTGCCCCCGCCGCTGACGCTCCTGCTGCTCCTGCCGCTGACGCTCCTGCTGCTCCCGCCGCTGAAGCTCCTGCTGCCAAGTAATTCGCTGCATCAGCCAGCTTGAGGCCCAGGCCTCAAGCATGAAAAAACCGCACTCAGGTGCGGTTTTTTTACGTCTGGATTTCGCAGCGGATTTTCGAGCTGCGGATGCCTGCCGGCATACAAGGTCTGCACCTGTAATTTGCACTTGGGCGGATTTTGGCGGGCAAGCGCACGCCATGAGCGGCAGCCCCCAAGCCGAAGTTCGATTCGTTAGGACATGAAAAAAGCCACCAGAGCTGAGTCCGGTGGCTTTTGTATGGGGTGCAGCGCTCTTTACTTCAGATCATCGGTGATGATGCGCACGATACGCTGGCCGTTGGCGGAGCTGTCCGGCTGGCCTTGCTCATTGAGCACGCTAACTTGGGACTTGTTGCCGTCACCCTTGACCTGGATCTGATACTTCTGAGGCGCGGCAGCTTCCTTGCCCTGGCTGAAGATCTTGCTGAAGAAGCCCTTGGACTCAGGCTTGGCGTTCGGGTCCACGTAGCGCACGTAGTAGAGGCCGCGGCTGCGGTCGCGGTCTTCCACGGTGAAGCCGGTGCGGTCCAGCGCCACGCCAACGCGGCGCCATGCGCGCTCAAAGCCTTCTTCCAGCTGCAGCGTGGGCACGCCGTTGATGGTGTCCATGCGTGCGCCGGTCGAGGTGGTAGCTGCAGACTTGTCCGCCTTGGCGACGGCAGAGGCCTGCTCTTCGCTCACGCCCAGCTTGACCATGATGCGGCGCAGGAATTCGGTTTCCAGTTCGGGGTCGCGAGGACGTGGTTGCCAGATGGTGTTGTCCTTGCGCTCGCTGGTGTAGACCTCCTGCATGCCACGGTGGGTGACATAGATGCGGGTCTTGCCATCGGGTTCGCGCTCCAGGCGGGTGCGGAATTTGTCTCGCTCGCTGGTGGAATAGAGCGAATCGAACACCTTGCCCAGGCTTTTGCGGATGATGTCCTGAGGCAGCTTGGCGCGGTTTTCGGCCCAGTCGGTCTCGAGAATGCCCAGTTGACGGTCTTCCATCGAGTAGATGAAGCCGTTTTCCAGCCAGAAGTCGCGAGTGGGCTCCCAGAGCTTGTCGGCTGCACGATCAACCACGAGCCAATGCTCGGCACCGTCGCGCTCGATGCGGACGTCGCCAATCTTGTTGGCCGCGGTGTTGTTGTCGGCAGGCTTGGCGGCCTTGGCATTGGCCTGCATGGCAGCAGCGGATACCACGCCACCAGGGACGGTATAGCGCGAGTCTTGCGACAGCTGCGTCAGATCCGGAGGGACTTCAAGAGAGGGAGCTTGATTCTTGCCCGCGCTCTTGTAGTCGATCTTGGTCTCTTGGAACGTGGTCGTGCAGGCAGACAGGCCCAGCGCGATGCTGAGCAGGCTCAAACGTGCTGTTTGTTGTTTCACGCGGATTGTCCTTGGGTAGCGTTCAAGCTATGTGCGAAAAACCGCTAGCTTAGCGCAACTCGATCAGAGTACGCCAACTTTACGCAGAGCATCCTCAACAACTGCTTCGCATTGCTCGCTCAGCGGCGTCATGGGCAGGCGCATGGCGGGGCCGCACAAACCCATGCGGGCTGCTGCCCATTTCACGGGAATGGGATTGGCTTCCACAAACAGGCTCTTGTGCAGGGGCATGAGCTTGAACTGGATTTCCATGGCGCGCTTGGTATCGCCGGCCATGGCGGCCTTGCACAACTCGCTCATCAGGCGGGGCGCGACGTTGGCCGTCACGCTGATATTGCCGTGGCCGCCGCACAGCATCAGTGCCACGGCGGTGGGGTCGTCACCGGAGTAGACGCCGAAGCCGGCAGGCACGTCGCGGATCAGCCATTGGGCACGCTCGATGTTGCCGGTGGCTTCCTTGATGCCGATGATGCCGGGGATCTGGGCCAGGCGCAGCACGGTGTCATGCTGCATGTCCGCAACCGAGCGGCCGGGCACGTTGTACAGGACCACGGGCAGGTCGCCAGTGGCTTCGGCGATGGCCTTGAAGTGCTGGTACTGGCCTTCCTGTGTGGGCTTGTTGTAGTAGGGAACGACCTGCAGCTGGCTGTCGGCGCCCACCTTCTTGGCGTATTTGGCCAGCTCGATGGCTTCGTGCGTGCTGTTGGCACCGCAGCCGGCCATGATGGAGACGCGACCGGCGGCCTGTTCCACGGCGACACGAATGATTTCGCAATGCTCTTCGACATTCACGGTGGGCGATTCACCGGTGGTGCCGACCACACCGATGCAGTTGGTGCCTTCGGCCACATGCCAGTCGATGAGTTTGCGCAGCGACGGGTAGTCGACGCTACCGTCTTCGAGCATGGGCGTAATGAGGGCAACAATGCTGCCAGTGAGAGCAACGGAGGGTGATGTCATATCCGCAATCAGAAAACGGTAAAAATGAATTCTACAAACAGGGACAGGGTGCAGGCAGTGGTTTGCGATCAACAGTGTCTAGCAAAACTCTGTTTTTGTCGAAGTGTTGTTGATAAATGACGAAATGACGAAATATTTAATTTCTGTGCGTCATATTGTTCGTTGATCGTGGCTTTGTTTCGGACGGCATAGCTGCAATCTGGCGGCTTTGCAAGTTTTGCTCAATGCGGCCCGGCCGTTTTCCTCAAAGCCTGCAGGCAGGCCCGGCGACCGTGGTTCCTGCCCCGCCGGCATCGCTTCAGTTCGCGCTGTAGTTCCAGGCGCTGATATGGGCCTGCGCCAGTCGCTCCATGAAGTCCTCGGCATCTGCCGAGCGCACCACGGTCACGCGCAGGCTGTCGTCATCGGTGGCCAGCTTGATCAGGGCCAGCTGGCGGCCGGCCAGATGCTCGGCCATATGCTCCAGGCCCGATTCAACACCGTCAGCGGGCGTGTCCCACTGCCAGTCATCGGTGCCGGGAAGCCAGCGCGTGTTCGCAATGCCGTCGGCATCCTTCCAGTCAAAGCGGGCGAACTGACTGGCAACGGCAAGCAGATGCACCCAGTACAGGGTCAGCGCGTTTTCACCAGCGGGCAGATGCATGACATCGGGGTCGATCTCGTCATCTTCGTCCCAGCCCATGTCGTCAGGATCAGGTGCCGCCACGCAGTCGCGCCATTGCTGCAGCAGTTCTGCGGTCCGGCTTTCGTCATTCAGGCAGAGGATGCGCGATATATCCTGCATCCAGGCCCCATCCTCTGCCTCTATCAGTTCCGCGCGGTCATGGTCGTGGTTTCGGGGGTGTCGCCACCCAGGCCCTTGAACATGCCGCGCAGTGCGTTACGGTAGTCCTCCCAGGTTTCTCCGGTGCGGGTGATGCTGAAATCCTGGATAGAGAACATGACCAGTTCGGCCTCCGGCCCTTCGCCCACAAAGGTGAGCAGTTCATTTTTCTTCGGACTGCAGTTCAGCGGCGGGCACCAGATATCAGGGGCGGCCAGCAGCTTGCCTTTGGTGTTGAAGATGCGCGGCTCGCCTTTTTCGGTGATGGCCAGAAGCTTGCGACCGGGAAATACCTTGGGGGGCGAGCTGCTGAAGCCGCGCTCTATGGTCTTGAACTGACAGGGGATGATTTCCTGGCCGCGGATGTCAATCACGCCTTCGAGGATGCGGTGCTCCTGTTCGCCCTGCTCGTTGACAAAGGGTTCCCGGACGCAGGCGACGGCCAGTTCTGTCTTGGCGCTGAAGTCGTTGATGTGCTCATAGCGGCCCGCATCAAACACAGGGTGGCCGTCGGGCTTGAGCAGCAGCTGGCGCGAGTCGCCATAAGAGCCTTGTTCGACACGGATGAATTCGTCCTGCTCCTCGTTGTAGTCGATGCTGCTGAGCCCTTCGTGCAGCAACGCGAGGCCGGGCAGGTTGCGCAGGTCCTGCATGTTTTCCTGCCTCGGTGATCTGCAGGCCATCACATGGGGCGTGACGGCATAGGCGTCGCGATAGCCCTCGGAGGGCGATACCAGCCAGATGCCGTTCAAATCCTTGATGCCGGACCTCGCGCCTTCGCCCGGCGTGGTCTCGGGATAGTGCACGCTCAGATGCTCGCCAGAGACAAAAGTCATGCTCGCGCCTTCCAGGGGGCGCTGAAGCCAGCGGCCATAGGGCGTGACCATGCCCACAGGCCAGTGGTCGCGCTCGGCTTCGTTCTGTGGCTTCAGGCCCGTGCGCGGGTGCAGCTTGGGCATGACGTAATAGCTTTCGGTCGCTTCGTCCCAGGCGCCATGGTGGCGCGGCTCGTAGTGATCGGCCAGCCAGGCGGGCCAGTCTTCTTCGCTTTGCTGCTCGATCACCTCGGTGCGTGCAATGACCGAATCGCTCCACCATCCCAGATGGGATTGCGGCGCCCGCTTCAAGGCCTGCAGGGATTCGGGCAGCTCGCCGCCGCTGCAGCTCCATTGCCGGCATAGCTCGCGCTGTGCCTGCAAAAAGGTCGTGAACTCCGCTTCGTCAAAGTCATGCGGACATAGCGTGGCGCAGTCCAGCAGCAGCCACTGGCGCGTGCTGGTGCTGATGGTGTGATCGATGTGCTGCCATTGCTTCTTGACGGAGTCGGGCCAATGCATAGGGCATTTTGCGGGCAGTGGCTCAATCACGCTCTTGAGCCATTGCCAGCGGGCCCGGACCTGCTCCATGGGTGCGGCCAGGGCCGAGAGGCTTTGCTTGTCCTGGTAGGCGCTGCAGGGAACCAGTTCGGGCAGATGCCGCGCATCGCCCAGCAGCACGCTGAACAACAGCGGTGTGCTGCTGAACCATTCGGCCCAGCCGTCACAACTGCCGCCGGGCTCTGCAGGCCACTCTGTCGAGGCACTGGGGTGTTCGTCGTGGGCAAGCAGCAGGGCGTAGGCGGGCATGGCGGTCGGGCAGATGTGGATGCAGAAGAAGGGCGTCAGGCTTGAAGCAATGCGGCAGGCGCGGCCGGGCCATCGGGCCTGATGGCGGCAATGCGCTGAACCACGCGCTCGGGCTGGTGCAGCAGGCCGTGCTCGTAGGCGACGATGTTCCAGCCTGCGCAGACCTGCAGCAACTCGGCTGGCGCCAGCAGGAAGTCCGGGCGCGAGGGCTTGCCATAGGCCTCGTTGCCCTGGGTGAAGGTTTCGTAGAGCAGCACGCCGCCGGGCTTGACGCTGGCCAGAATCAGCGGCCACAACGGTCGCCACAGATAGTTGGTGACGACCACGCCATCAAAGCTGCGCCCCGTCAGCGGCCAGGCGTCGTTCTCGATGTCGGCGGTAATCGTCTCGGCGATATCCGCCACGGACCGGGTCGCTTCCGGCGCCTTGTCCACGCTGGTCAACGCGTGATTCAAGGCCGAGAGGAAACGGGTATGGCGACCCATGCCGCAGGCCAGATCCAGTACAGAGCCCTGCGGGCGTAGCAGATGGGCAAAGCGGGCAATCCAGGCGGAGGGCGCCGGCGCGCAGTGGCTGGCGGCAATCGCAGGAATGGCGGCGGGTGTGGGTGGCTGGGTGTTGCTGGTCATCTTGCGAAAACTATAGCAGTGCCCGCAGCCAAATCCTTGCATGGCCCGTGCGTCGCTGCATCGGCAGCAGCTCGCGCCGGCTCAGTGCGGTTTCACATCGTCCTTGAGCACGGCCAGGGCCATGTCTTCCACCATGCCAGGGGCGATCAGCTTGATGAAGCGGCCCAGCTTGCCCTTGCCCGTCATCACCACCTCGCGCTGGCGGCGCCTCATGCCGTCGAGTATGAGGCGCGCGCATTCGGCCACCGTCATCGCGCCGTCTTCCTTGAGGCCGCTGACGCCTGCGGCCTCGCCTCTGGCGTTATAGCCGTGGTAGCGGATGCGCGTATCCACCACGCCGGGGTAGGCCGTGGTCACGCTCACTCCGGCGGGTTTGAGCTCGATGCGCAGGGCTTCGAAGAAGCCGGCCATGGCGAACTTGCTGGCGCTGTAGGCCGTGCGACCCGGCACGCCGATCAGACCGGCCAGCGAAGACACGGCGACGATGGAGCCCTGGCTGGTCTTGAGGTGCGACAGCGCCGCGTGGGTGCACCAGACGCTGCCCCAGAGGTTGATGCGCATCAACCTCTCATACCAGCCCAGGTCTTGTGCGCTGACCTGTTCGAACAGCGCATGGGCCGAGACCCCGGCGTTGTTGATCAGGGCGTCCAGCCCGCCAAACTGCTGCACGGCTGCGTCGATCAGCGCGCGGCACTGGGCCTCTTCGCTCACATCGGTGGGAACTGTCAGCACCTGCGCCCCCAGGGCCCGGCATTGTTCTGCCACGGCCTGCAGGTTGCCTGCATTGCGTGCGGCCAGCGTCAGCTGCAGCCGACTCTGATGGGTTTGCGCCAGCTGGCGGGCCATTTCGGCGCCTATGCCGTCCGAGGCTCCGGTGATGATGATGCGGGCCATGCTCTCTCCCGGCCATGCCGCCCGGGCAGCTTGCCCAAGAGCTCAGAAGCAGGCCCAGACCTGGTCTGCGAGTGTGAGCATGAATTCCGGTTGCAGATACAGGGCAAACACCGCCAGCAGCAGCACGAGTACGGCACACCAGATGGAGATGCGTTGCCAGAGTTTGAGCTGCATGGTGGTGTCTCCGGTATCAGGCGGCGCTGGGCGCGCGGCGCACAATGGCTGCCTCGCGCACGGGCAGGTTGACGATGGCGGCAAAAATGCCCAGGGCAATCGAGATGTACCAGACCATATCGTAGTTGCCGTTGATATCGTAGAGATAGCCGCCCAGCCATACGCCCAGGAAGCTGCCGATCTGGTGGCTGAAAAAGACAAAGCCGCCCAGCATGGACAGATGCTGCACGCCGAAGATCTGGGCGATGGTGGCATTGGTCAGCGGCACGGTGGACAGCCACAGAAAGCCCATGGCGGCGCAGAAGGCATAGACCGACCAGGGCGACAGCGGTGCCAGCAAAAAGGCCACGGTGGCCACCGAGCGCAGACCGTAGATGCCCGACAGCAGGTAGCGCTTGGGCAGCTTCTGGCCCAGATTGCCGGCCAGATAGGTGCCGAAGATATTGAACAGGCCGACCAGTGCCAGCGAATAGCTGGCCACATGGGGCGCCATGCCGAAGTCCTTCAGATAGCTGGGCATGTGCACCCCGATGAACATGACCTGGAAGCCGCAGACAAAGTAGCCCGCCATCAGCAGCAGAAAGCTGGGGTAGGTCCAGGCTTCCCTGAGCGCCTGGCCCACGGTCTGCTCGCGCTTGATGGGCGTGCTGCCGCCAAAGCCCGGCTCGCGCAGGCCAAAGGCCAGGGCGGCGATCAGCAGCGCGAACAGCGCCAGTATCAACAAGGCATTGGACCAGCCGAACTGCGCGATCAGCTTGCCCTCCACGGGCACCATGAAGAACTGGCCGAACGAGCCTGCCGCCGCGGCCACGCCCATGGCCCAGCTGCGCCGCGCCACCGGAATCTGGCGGCCCAGCACGCCGTAGATCACGGCATAGGTGGTGCCGGCCTGGGCCGCGCCGATCAGCACGCCGGCGGTCAGCAAAAACACGGTGGCATCGGGGGACAGCGCCATGCCGGCCAGGCCCAGGGCATAGAGGATGGAGCCGCCGATCAGCACCTTGAAGGCGCCGATGCGGTCGGCCAGCATGCCGACGAAGATGCCCAAGATGCCCCAGGACAGGTTCTGCACGGCAATGGCCAGGGAGAAGTTCTCGCGCGTCCAGCCCATCTCCTGGGTAATGGGTTGCAGCCACAGGCCGAAGCCGTGGCGTATGCCCATGGAGAGCGTGACGATGGCGCCACCGCACAGAAGAATCTGCGCCATGGACATGGGGGCTTGAGTTGTCTTTGTAGTCATGCCGTGTGTGCGAAAAAAGGCTTGGGGTGCGGTCAACTTGCCACTTTAACGAAACAAGCTGTTTTGCGCCTGCACAGGCCGTCACATGCGTGGCAGGCTGCCCTGCCAGAATGCGTGACCGGCAAGCTGCGGCGCGGGAGCCGCAGCCGGGCAGAAAAAAAATAAAAAGTGAGCGCTTTGCGCAATCTGCGTAATGGATATCGATTTGAAACTATCCATAACGCATGAATGGCAAGCGGTAAATGCTATTGTTTTCAGAGTGTCCGCAGCGATGAAGACCCGGTAAAAACACGTTGCCAAGACAGATGTTCGGGCTTTGTGCAAGAGTATTGGGAGTAAACAACTGTGAATTTATCCAGCTCTCACTCGGAGAGGCTACTACAATCCGCCCCCATGGCAGTCAAACCGTCCAACGAATATTCCGAAGGCTCGATCCGCGTTCTCAAGGGTCTGGAGCCTGTCAAACAGCGTCCTGGCATGTATACGCGCACCGACAACCCCCTGCACATCCTGCAGGAGGTGATCGACAACGCGGCCGACGAGGCGCTTGCCGGCTACGGCAAGAAAATCAAATTCACCATGCACGCCGACGGCTCCTACAGCGTGGAGGACGACGGGCGCGGCATTCCCTTCGGTCTGCACCCCGAGGAAAAGGCGCCCGTGGTGGAGCTGGTCTTCACGCGCTTGCACGCGGGCGGCAAGTTCGACAAGGGCAATGGCGGCGCCTACAGCTTCTCGGGCGGTCTGCACGGCGTGGGCGTCTCGGTGACGAATGCGCTGGCCACACGTCTGGAGGTGCAGGTGCACCGCGACGGCCAGGTGGCCACGCTGGTGTTCTCGGGCGGCGATGTGATCGAGCCGCTCAAGGTGCGCCCTCTGCAGGCCGGCGAGCGCAAGCAGGGCACGACGGTACGTGCCTGGCCCGATGCCAAATACTTCGAATCCTCGGCCCTGCCCATGGGCGAGCTGGTGCATCTGCTGCGCAGCAAGGCCGTGCTCATGCCCGGCGTGGCCGTTTCGCTGATCAATGAAAAGTCGCGTGACACCCAGAGCTGGCAGTTCAAGGGCGGTCTGCGCGACTATCTGGCGCAGAGCCTGCATGGCGAGCCCGTCATCCCCCTGTTCGAGGGCGAGGGCTTTGCCGACAAGAACAACGACAGCTTTGCCGAAGGCGAGGGCGCGGCCTGGTGCGTGGCCTTCACCGAAGACGGTGCGCCGCTGCGCGAAAGCTATGTCAACCTGATTCCGACCACGGCGGGCGGCACGCATGACAGCGGCCTGCGCGACGGCCTGTTCCAGGCCGTCAAGGCCTTCATCGACATGCACTCGCTGCTGCCCAAGGGCGTCAAGCTCATGCCTGACGACGTGTTTGCGCGCGCCAGCTATGTGCTCAATGCCAAGGTGCTGGACCCGCAGTTCCAGGGCCAGATCAAGGAGCGCCTGAATTCGCGCGATGCCGTGCGCCTGGTCTCGGGCTTTGTGCGCCCGGCGCTGGAGCTGTGGCTCAACGAGCATGTGGACTGGGGCAAGAAGCTGGCCGAGATCGCCATCAAGGCCGCCCAGACCCGCCAGAAGGCCGGCCAGAAGGTGGAAAAGCGCAAGGGCAGCGGCGTGGCCGTGCTGCCCGGCAAGCTGACCGATTGCGAGAGCAAGGACATCGCCGTCAACGAGGTGTTTCTGGTCGAGGGCGACTCTGCCGGCGGCAGCGCCAAGATGGGCCGCGACAAGGAAACCCAGGCGATCCTTCCGCTGCGCGGCAAGGTGCTCAACACCTGGGAGGTGGACCGCGACCGGCTGTTCGCCAACAACGAAATCCACGATATCTCGGTGGCGATCGGCGTGGACCCGCATGGCCCCAACGACGAGCCCGATCTGTCCGGTCTGCGCTACGGCAAGATCTGCATTCTCTCGGATGCGGACGTGGACGGCTCGCACATCCAGGTGCTGCTGCTGACGCTGTTTTTCAAGCATTTCCCCAAGCTCATCGAAGCCGGCCACATCCATGTGGCGCTGCCGCCGCTGTTCCGGGTGGACGTGCCGGCGCGCGGCAAAAAGCCCGCCATCAAGGTCTATGCGCTCGATGCGGGCGAGCTCGATGCCATCATCGAAAAATGCGCCAAGGACGGCGTGCCGCGCGAGAAATGCCAGGTCAGCCGTTTCAAGGGCCTGGGCGAGATGAATGCCGAACAGCTGTGGGAAACCACGCTGAACCCCGATACGCGTCGTCTGCTGCCGGTGCAGTTCATGAATCTGGACTTTGCACAGTCGGAGGCCGTGGTCACCAAGCTCATGGGCAAGGGCGAAGCCGCCGCCCGCCGCGAGCTGATGGAGCTGCATGGCGATGCCGTGGAGGTCGATATCTAGGCGGGCGTTGCCAACGTCTGCACTAGCGCTCACCAGCGGTCGATGGAGCCAGCCATGCACAAGCCCATGTTCGATGCCTCACCCAGCCAGCCGCCTGCGCGCGGCGGGTTCGCGTCTGTGCGTTTGCGACGTGCGGTGGTGGCGGCCCTGCTGGCGGGCTTGGGCTGGCTGGCCCTGGTGCCGGCGGCGCATGCCGATCTCTGGGCCTATGTCGACGAATTCGGGGTCACGCACTTTGCGGCCGAGGCGCTGGACGAACGCTACAAGCTGTTCTTCAAGGGCGAGCTCTACGACAGCAGCCAGCCGGGTCTGCAACTGAAGCCGGATTCGGCGGCCGAGGGGCTCAACGCCCGCACGCGCATGCAGAGCTTTTTCGAGGTCTCGCCGCGCTACAAGAGCGTGAGGCCGCATCTGCAGAAGGCGGCCGAGAGAACCGGCGTGGACTACGACCTGATCAAGGCCGTGATCGCCGTGGAGTCCGGCTTTGATGCCCAGGCCGTCTCGCCCAAGGGCGCCGTCGGTCTGATGCAGCTGATGCCGGCCACGGCAGAGCGCTTTGGCGTGTCGGCCAGCAAAAAGCGCAGCATGCAGCAGCAACTGGCCGACCCGGCCGTGAACGTGCCTGCCGGCGCGCGCTATCTGAGCTATCTGATGGACTTGTTCCCGGGCCGGCTCGATCTGGTGCTGGCCGCCTATAACGCAGGCGAAGGTGCGGTGCAGAAGTTTGGCAAGGCGATTCCGCCCTACAAAGAAACAATGAATTACGTCAAGGCCGTCACGGGCATTTACGAGCAGTTGCAGGCAGCCCGGCCCCTGAGCGGCCGGCTGGCTGCGGCCGGCTCGGCTGGCCGCGGCGGCTCCCGCATACGCATGACTCTGCCGGGCGCGGCCTCTGCGGCCGCGGACGCGCAAATACCTTGAGTCGCCGGATCGGCGCAATTTGGAAAATCACAAAGAATTCATGAGCGATCAAACCACACTGGATTTGTCTCAACAAGCCGCTGGCGATGCACTGGACCTGGGTCAATACGCACAGCGCGCCTATCTCGAATACGCTTTGTCGGTGGTCAAGGGTCGTGCCCTGCCCGATGTCAGCGATGGCCTCAAGCCCGTGCAGCGCCGCATCCTCTATGCCATGGACCGCATGGGTCTGGGCTATAGCGGCCCGAATGGCAATACGGCGGTCAAGCCGGTCAAGAGCGCCCGTGTCGTTGGCGACGTGCTGGGCCGCTTTCACCCGCACGGCGACCAGTCGGCCTACGACGCACTGGTGCGCATGGCCCAGGACTTCAATCAGCGCTATCCGCTGGTCGACGGCCAGGGCAACTTCGGCAGCCGCGACGGCGACGGCGCAGCGGCCATGCGTTACACCGAGGCGCGCCTGTCCAAGATCACCGGCCTGCTGCTCGACGAAATCGATATGGGCACCGTGGACTTTGTGCCCAACTACGACGGCAGCACTCAGGAGCCCAAGCAGCTTCCGGCGCGTCTGCCGTTCTCGCTGCTCAATGGCGCCAGCGGCATCGCCGTGGGTCTGGCAACGGAAATCCCGAGCCACAATCTGCCCGAGGTGGCAGCGGCCTGCGTGGCCCTGATCAAGAAGCCGCAACTGCCTGAGGAAGAGCTGCTGGCGCTGATTCCCGGCCCCGACTATCCGGGCGGCGGCCAGATCATTTCATCAAGCAGCGATATTGCCGATGCCTACCGCACGGGCCGTGGCAGTCTCAAGGTGCGTGCGCGCTGGAAGATCGAAGAGCTGGCACGCGGCCAGTGGCAACTGGTGGTGACCGAGCTGCCGCCCGGCGTGTCGGCCCAGAAGGTGCTCGAAGAGATCGAGGACATCACCAATCCCAAGGTCAAGACCGGCAAGAAGGCGCTGAGCCAGGAGCAGACCCAGCTCAAGGCCAGCATGCTGGCCGTGCTGGACTGCGTGCGCGACGAGTCGAGCAAGGATGCGCCGGTGCGCATCGTGTTCGAGCCCAAGACCGGCAAGATTCCGCAGTCGGAGCTGATCACGGCGCTGCTGGCCCACACCAGCCTGGAGTCTTCGAGCTCGATCAACCTGACCAGCATCGGCCTCGATGGCCGCCCGGTGCAGAAGTCGCTGCGCCAGATGCTGGAGGAGTGGATTGCCTTCCGCTTCCAGACCGTGACGCGACGCAGCCAGCACCGGCTGGAGAAGGTGCTCGATCGCATCCACATCCTCGAAGGCCGTCAGGCCGTGCTGCTCAATATCGACAAGGTCATTGCCATCATCCGCGCCAGCGATGAACCAAAGCAGGCCCTGATCGACGCCTTCAATCTCTCTGAGCGTCAGGCCGAGGACATTCTTGAAATCCGTCTGCGTCAATTGGCGCGCCTGGAGGCCATCAAGATCGAGCAGGAGCTCAAGGAGCTGCGCAGCGAGCAGGGCAAGCTGGAGGACATCCTGGGCAGCGAAGCGACCATGCGCCGCCTGATCTGCAAGGAAATCGAGGCCGATGCCAAGACCTTCGGCGATGCCCGTCGCACGCTGATCCACGAGGAGAAAAAGGTGGTGGCCGAGGTCAAGGTGGTGGATGAACCCACGACCGTGATCATTTCCGAAAAAGGCTGGGTGCGCACGCGCCAAGGCCATGGTGTGGACGCTGCCACGCTGAGCTTCAAGGCCGGCGACAGCCTCTACGGCACGTTCGAGTGCCGCACCGTCGATCAGTTGCTGGCCTTTGGCAGCAACGGCCGGGTCTATTCGGTGCCGGTATCGGCCCTGCCGGGCGGACGCGGCGACGGCCAGCCCGTGACGACGATGATCGAACTCGAAGCCGGTACCCAGCTGCTGTACTACTTTGCCGGCAGCGAAAGCACGCAGCTGCTGCTCTCGGGCTCGGGCGCCTATGGCTTCACGGCGAATGTGGGCGATATGGTCTCGCGCCAGAAGGCCGGTAAGGCCTTTGTCACGCTGGGCGAGGGCGAGACCCTGTGCGCACCTTCGGTGGTGCATGGCGTGCCCATGAATGCGCGTGCCGAGTATGTGGAAGGCGGCGAGCAGGGAGCAGGTCTGCTCAACCCCGCCAGCCATGTGATCTGCGCCTCGGTGGGCGGTCGCATTCTGACCTTCGAGATCGCAGAGCTCAAGGCCATGCCCAAGGGCGGGCGCGGCCTGATGCTGATCAGCCTGGAAGACAAGGATCAACTGGCCGGCGCGGCCGCCTATACGCGCAGCATCCGCCTGGATGGTGTGGGGCGTGGCGGCAAGGCGCGTACCGAGACGCTGGAGATCCGCAGCCTCAACAACGCCCGTGGCAACCGCGGCCGCAAGGGCAAGGCCGCCGACCTGGGTTTCAAGCCCCAGGCGGTGACGCGTGTGGAATAGGTGATCGATACGCCCATGAAAAAAACCGCGTCAGTTTTGCTGGAGCGGTTTTTTTTTGATCGGGCTTGAAGAAGGAATGGCAGAGAACGATCCGTGGCGGACGTTTGTGTCGAAGCCGTCAACGGTATCGCTTCGATCTTTCTCGGAAATTGTCACGTATAGATCTTCGTTGCCGCAAATCTCTCGCGCAGCCATGTGGCCGCGGGCCCGCTGGGCCGCTGCTTGTGCCAAACCAGCTCCAAGGCCACTGGGTGCGCCCCTTCGTCGAATCGTAGCGCTGGCATGACGAGGTCCTTGGCGATAGGCGAGCGCGCGATGATGTGATCAGGGATCAGTGCCCAGCCAATTCCTTGCTTGAGGATTTGCAGGATGACCCAATGGCTTTCGACCCACCAGACCTCGGCAGCGACGCGAAGGCGGTGCTTTTCGGTTCCCTCGGACCTCAGGGTCACCATGATTTGGCGGTGACGCTTGAGCTCCTCCCAGTCGACAACGGTGTGCGCAAGCGGATGGTTGCTTCCGCAAACCAGTTTGAGCGGTACCCAGCCAATAGTGTGAAAGCCAAGTTCTGCGGGCAGCGATTCCTGGCGCCACATCACTCCGATATCCGCTTTTCCATCAAGAATCATATTGCTGACATCCTCCATCATGGGGAACAGCAACTCCAGTTCGACATGGGGAAAGAGGCTCGCGAACTCGGCGAATAGCTCTCCCTGCACATGCTCCGGGTAGAGCTCGTCGATGGCTACGACAAGGCGCTTTTCAACATGCGCCTCGAAGCTCGCCGCAACCCCAATGAGGTGTTCGCGGCGATCGAGGATCAGCCTGGCCTCAGCCAGCAGGCGCTCGCCCGCAGCCGTCAACGAGGGGTTGCGCCCGGAACGGTTGAACAGCATCACCCCAAGATCCGTTTCCAGGTTTGAAACCTGGGTGCTGACGGCTGATTGCGCCTTGCGCAAAGCTCGTCCGGCGGCAGAAAACGATCCTTTTTCTGCCGCCGAGACGAATGCTTCCAGTTGATCCATGGATATGCTCATCTATCTGATTTTAAGATGGAAGATAACTTTTAATTATTTGATATCAAGATACATTGCACACCAATCAATGTGATTGGAGAAAAATGATGAAAACGCGCAGTCTTTCTGATCGGGTGCGGCACGCTTTGATGTTCGAGGCTATCGGGTTGATGATCATCATCCCGGCCTCGGCAGCCTTGTTCAACAAGCCCATGACGCACATGGGTGTGGTGGGTATCGGCTCTGCCACGATCGCGACGGTTTGGAATTTCACGTTCAACATCGGATTTGATCGCTGCATGCGGGAGATGTACGGCCATATTCGCAAGAGCTTCAAAGCACGCCTGCTGCACACTGTCTTGTTTGAGGCGGGTCTGTTGCTGATTCTGCTGCCGTTGATAGCCTGGTATCTGAATATGACGCTACTCGATACGCTGGTGCTCGATCTGGCTATCGTCGTGTTCTATCTTGTTTACAACTTTGTGTTCAACGTCGCCTATGACCGTTTTTTTCCGGTCAGGGCAAATAGCCGTCCTCAGGTTGTTTCCAACTTGGGCGAGGCTTCATAGTTCACAGCCCGGCTTGGGTGCCAAGTCTCATGGAGGGGCTGGCTTCATGACGTAGTGCAGGTTTGAGTTGCAGTTACGGATTCCCCGCGCAATCCAGTGTCGGTCTGAAGACTGAATTGGAGCGCCCATCATGTCGCTTGGCATGGAGGCTAGCCAGTCGCGCTATCCATCGAATGCCACAAGGCCTGCATCTGCAAGGCACCGAAGTCAATGTTCGAAGGTTCTCTATGAAATTCCAGAGCCGCTGGCTCACGCTTGGCGTGGTTTCAACGGCATTGCTGCTCATCGTCATCGATATGACGGTGCTCTACACGGCGTTGCCGAGTCTGGCGCAGGCCCTGCACACCACGGCTTCGGAGAAGCTGTGGATTCTCAATGCCTACTCTTTGGTGATGGCCGGATTGATGCCGGCCATGGGTGCCTTAGGCGATCGTCTGGGTCACCGGATGGTCTTTATCAGTGGCATGGCTCTGTTTGGACTGGCCTCCGTGATTGCAGCATTTGCTCCCAGCGCTGCTGTACTGATCGCTGCTCGTGCATTGCTTGCCATTGGCGGCGCAGCCATGATGCCGGCCACGATTGCCATTGTTCGTACCACCTTCCATGACCCCAAAGAACTGGCTTTTGCCATTGGTGTCTGGGCGTCTGTGGCCTCTGGTGGCGCTGCGGTGGGCCCGGTCTTGGGTGGAGTCCTGCTGGAGCATTTTTGGTGGGGTTCGGTTTTTCTGATCAACGTCCCAATCATTGCTGTGGCTGCAGTGCTGGCCTGGTGGCTGGTTTCCAAGAGCGCGGGGAATGCGAACGTCACCATCGACTTGCATAGCTGCTGGCAAAGCACGCTTGGCATCATCGCACTGGCTTATGGCATCAAGGAATTGGCCAGGCTCGATAGTCATGTGCTCTTGGCCTGGGGGGCTTTGCTTGCGGGAGCCGTGACATTGACAGTCTTTGTGCGACGTCAACTCCGGCTGCCTCAACCATTGATTGATTTCAGCTTGCTTTCAGTCACCCCCATAGCCATGGGTATTTTTATCGCGCTCGTGGCGTCAATGACGCTGATCGGCTTTGAGTTGGTGCTCAGTCAGAGGCTGCAGTTGGTTCTGGGAAAAAGTCCCCTTGAGGCAGGAGCATTCGTTCTGCCTATCTCCTTGGGGTCTTTCTTCGCAGGACCGTTGGCGGGGGTATTGATTGGACGCATTGGCGGTCCGCGTGTCATTGCTGCCGGCCTGGTCATGTGTGCCTCAGGCATCTGGGGATATCTTGGCTTGAACGAGGCAGGCGCATTGTGGCAAGTGGGGGTCCTGGCCTTGTGCGGTGTGGGAATAGGCTTCAGCCTGACCGCCTCCAGTGCGCTGGTAATGACGAATGTGTCAGAAGACCGCGCAGGCATGGCGGGGTCTGTAGAAGGCGTGGCCTATGAGTTTGGAGGAGGGTTGGGGGTGACTATTTTTGGCTCCCTGATGACTGTGGTCTACGTCGCGCATGTACGACACGGCGGTATAGAGGCCATGGCTGGCAGCGGCCTGGACGAAGCGTACCGAAATACCCAACAAGGCATCCAATCTCCAGCCGTTTTACAAAGCGCAATGCAAGCGTTTGAAGCGTCTTTTGCCGCGGTTAGCGGTGTTGTCATCGCGTTGCTTTTTTCTCTCGCGCTAGTCGTTTTGGTGATGGCTCGTCATTTACCCAAGCAGCAGACGGGCAGCTGACTCCAGGCAAGAGGCAGGATTTTGAGGTTGCTCTGCTTTTGCAACAGCGCGCTGCAGCTTTGGTCCAAAGCTGTCGTTTCATAAAGTACGCGTGCGGCGGCTTTGGGCCGCCGAACGGCGACAGTCAAAATCTATTCCAAAGTAGCCCGTCTCGCTGACTCAATTCCGGCCGCCGGGGATCAATGCTCACAGCAGGAAATTCGATTTCGACCTGGGTTGAGGCCTAGCTCGCTCCAGTCCCCGGAGGCCTGTTGATGCAAAGAGCTTTGGCAAAGCTCTTGCACCCATTCACTGCGCTGGCACAGGCAGTGCCGTGAAGGTTTGCGCGGGAGCTATTATCTGGTCGCGGCAGGCGACCAGGGGCAGGTCGCGCTGCCCCGATTCGGTGCGAGAAACCAGGGCATACAAGGTGCTCACGGCCCTGGACACGGCATCGGGCACGGCGCGCCCTTGAATCAGATGGCCCAGCAGCACGGCCGAGAACACATCGCCCATGCCGTTGGGCAGGGGGTGCAGGTCGATATAGGGCGTCTGTACCAGCCAGGACTTGTCGGCAGTCACGGCCAGCGTGGCCAGTTGGTCGGCAGGCAGATCGTCGGTGCGCAGGCTGGTGATGACGATCAGGGCCGACGGGCTGTGATGCAGTTGCGTCAGCATGGCTCGGGCCGCCTGGGTGGCCGCTTCCACGGTGCTCAGCGGCTGGCCGCCGCACAGCAGCTCGAACTCGTAATGGTTGGGCGTGATGACGCTGGCCTGGGACAGCGCGCGCTTGCGCAGAAAGTCCGGGATGCCGGGGCGCACAAACACGCCGCGCCCCACATCGCCCATGACCGGGTCGCACAGATAGTGTGCCTTGGGCTGGGCGGCGCGCACCTCCTGCACGGCGGCCAGAATGGCTTCGCCCACACCGGCATCGCCCAGATAGCCCGAGAGCACGGCCGTGCAGCGCGCCAGCACGCCGCGGGCGCGCAGGCCGTCCAGCACATCCTGTACATGGGCCGGCGTGAAGACCTGGCCCTTGAATTCGCCGTAGCCCGTGTGGTTGGAGAACTGCACCGTATGCACGGCCACGGGTTCTATGCCCAGCAGCTGCAGCGGCAGCATGGCGGCGTCGTTGCCCACATGGCCGTAGGCGACATGGGATTGAATGCTGAGAACCAGCGGGGGTGCCTGCGTGCTGGGCATGAGGGCTCTTTCGTGAGTGATCGAGATGCTTGCGGCAAGCATCGCGCTGCAAAGATAAAGTGAGCTGCTTGCGTTTGCCAATCAATCAATTCAGATAGTTTTGTATCTGAACTCTATGAATGGCAAGCGGTATTAGCTCACTTTATGTGTGTGAGCGGAAGTCTCAGCCCAGCTCGGCCATCAGCTCGATTTCCACGCAGCAGCCCAGGGGGATCTGGGCCACGCCGAAGGCGCTGCGGGCGTGCTTGCCGGCTTCGCCGAAGACTTCGCCCAACAGTTCGCTGCAGCCGTTGGTGACCAGATGCTGCTCGGTGTAGCTGGTGCTGGAGTTGACCAGGCTCATGACCTTGACGATGCGCTTGACGCGATTCAGATCGCCGCCGCAGGCATGCTGCAGCGTGCCCATCAGATCCACGGCCACGGCGCGGGCTGCCTGCTTGCCTTCTTCGGTCGTCATGTTCTCGCCCAGCTTGCCGACCCAGGGCTGGCCGTTCTGCTTGGCGATATGGCCGCTGAGGAACACCAGATTGCCGGTCTGCATATAGGGCAGGTAGGCGGCTGCAGGCATGGCCACTTCGGGCAGGGTGATGTTCAGGGCTTTGAGTTTTTCATAGACGCTCATGACGGCTCCAAAAAGTGCGAGGCTAAGGATCGACAAGTTTGACACAGCAGCGGGCCCGGGCATGGATCGCCTTGGCACAGCGGCCATAGCTTTTGAATTGATAGCTGCTCGCATAATGAGAGCAAGTGTTTGATGCCGTTTTGGTGTGCGAGACAGGGCAGGGATAGTCGCAATGCTGGGCGCGGGCGCTCGCTCCTAGCATGACCGCATGCCGCTCCATCAGACTCCAAGCTCTCAGCATCACCGCCTGTCGTGGCTGGCGCCGCTCTGGGGTTGTGTGCTGGGCGCTGCATGGCAGGTGACCCAGGCCAGGCTGTGGCATCTGTCGCTCTACCAGATCTTGCTGGCCTGGGGTTTGCTGACACTGCTGTTTGCATGCAGATGGCGTGGCAGACCCTGGCAGAGCTGGTGGCTGATGCTGTTGGGTGCTGCCTGCTGTGTGGCGGGGGGGGACGGGTTGGCGTGCACATGCTTATCTGACGCAGACCCTGCCACAGGCGCTGGAGGCGGTGGACTTGCAGGTGGAAGGGCGGATTGCCTCCATGCTGCAGAACCAGGTCAACGGCCAGCGCTGGCGTTTTGTGGTCGATAGTTCGGATGCCGGCGTGCCAAGGCTGCTGGAGCTGTCCTGGTATGGCCCGTTCGGGCAGGTGCCGGACGCCAGCCAGCCTCTCGTCCCTGACTGGGCCCAGGGCATGGCGTTGAGTCCCGGCCAGCGTTGGCGCTTCACGGTGCGCATCAAGCGCCCGCATGGCTCGCGCAATCCGCACGGCTTTGACTATGAGCTGCTGGCCTGGGAGCAAGGAGTGCAGGCCACGGGCTATGTGCGCAAGCAGCCCGCGCCCGAACTGCTGGCCGTGACAAGCCAATATCCGCTGCAGCGCTGGCGACAGGGCTTGCGCGATCGCATTCAGGGCGAGGCATTGCGCTTGCAGCGCTGGTTGCCAGGTGGCGGTGCAGAGCATGCACAGACCGCTCTGGGTGTGGTGGCTGCGCTGGCCGTGGGCGATCAGCAGGCGATTGACCGCAAGGACTGGACCCTGTTCCGTCAGACAGGTGTGGCGCATCTGATGAGGATTAGATAATCGTTTAGACCAACTATTTGCATTTGAATCTTTGGTCTAATAAGTTCTCTAATCTCGATTAGAGGTTCATTTTGACCAAAATCCAATGCAAGTTAGGTCCAAATGGATAAGACATTACGATCTGTAAACTGCACACATTAGGTTAGGTCTGCTGTCCCGCTCGGTGTTGTTGCCTTGCTACGGCTGCGCTTGGCTTTAGTGGTCTTGGGCATGGTTGCTGCCGCATCCTGATCCCTCATCTTGATATCAAACTCGACACCAAAGCCCAGTTGCTGAAGGATTTCCATCTTCTCCGGCATATCCTTCAGCTTGGCATCCAGCGCGTTATAGGTGTGATATTTCTTCCCGTTCTTGCCAACGATTTGGACGTATCGCCGTGATTTTTCCGGGGTAATCATCCACCGATAGTCATCCTCAAGCTCCCAGTCCTTCAACTGAGTATCAAGCATTGCCTGATAGTCAGCTTCTGGCATAAGGTATCCGCCACCGAACACGTTGATTCGATCAACGACCCGCCGGATTTGGGTGGCGAGTTGGGCACGAAGTTGGTACAGCTCATCTCCAGTCAGGCTACCCATTTTGGTGCACAACTCCAAAACAGATGCCTTGATCTTTGATGCATCTGTCAGTAGGGCCTGCACGCTAAGGAGTTCATGTTCTTTTGCTTTGATCTCATCAACGATGTCAAAGCGGCGCTGTTCCTGACGTTCGATACGTTCCTGCAACGAGGCTAGCGTGCTACCGGACTCCAATGCATCGTAAAGACGATCCAGCTTGCCTTCACTGTCAGCAAACTCTTGCCTCAGTGCTTCGATCTTGGCACTGAGCGCAACAATCCGTTTGTTCACGCTTTTGGCATCGTCGAGCAAACCCGCAAAGTCCACCCCTTGAAGATAGGTGAGCACCGTAGTCTCAAAGTTTGGGTAACTCCACATCAGGAAATGACAACCTAACCCACGTTTGGCAGTAGCGCAGACGACAGATCGTTTGGTTCGCTTTTCCGTGCGGCTGACGTGCCCGATTGTCCTGATTTTTGAACCGCAGTAGCCGCAGTACAACAGGCCAGAAAAGATATTGGCAAAGCCCTCACCTTTGATGCCACGCCCCCTTGTGGCACGCTCTTGCCGAACCTGTTGCAACGCAATGAACTCTTCCTTGGTGATCAAAGCAGGGTAGTAATTTGGGATTGGATCACCAAAGGGGATACGCTTTTTCCCTTGACCAGTTGCAGGCTGATAGTCTCCGTAGAGGGCTGTACTGGTAGAGATTTTTTGAATGACCGATTCATGCCAACCTACGCTGCCAGCGCGTTTATGGCGATACGTCAGTGTAGGCACACCCTCCTGATTGAGGATTTTCACGATAGTTGATTGCCCCATGCCGTTCATGTGCATGTCGATGATCCGTCGTACCACCTCAACTGCTTCTGGAATCAGTACGAAGTCCTTCCTGTCGTCAGATAACCGCATCCATTGTGGGCACGTGCGGGTCAGCTTTTCTTCGCCTGCGCGAAGTTGTTTGTTTTGCCATGCCTCACGCACTCGCTGACTTTTCCTGGCTGATTCCTCGTGAGCACGCATCATCGTCAGGATAGAAAGGATGATGGCAATACCAGCGTCGTCACCATCCATTCGATCAGGGCTGAAAACCATGCCATCCGCCAGCGTGACGATGGTGATTCCACAGTCGATGATTTCATTGAACAGCTTGTTTGCTTTGCGCACCTGCGCACGCGAGATGCGATCAAGGGATTCGACCAGCAGATAAGAGCCGTGCTCAATCAGCCCATCCTTGGCCGCCTGCAAGAACATCCCCAAGCCACCCTTTTCGATGTTCGTGCCGTCGAATGCAGACTTCCCAAGGTCACGCATAAAGGAAGCCTCGATCAGTTCGAGGTCATGTTCTTCCGCGTACTTCCTTGAAAGCTCTAGTTGCCGTCGAAGCGAGTCCCCTTGCAACTGGGCAGGGGTAGAGAACCGGACATAAGAATAGGCTTTGGGTTTGGCTGCCATGCTGGACACGCTCGACGTGGTGGATCACGAGCCAAGATTGTAATTTGGTCCAAATGAACAGTAAATGGTAATCACCGGATTACCATCATCTGTTTGGCATTACAGGGCTGTCGTGGGCATTCGCGAACCAGTTTCTCGGTTTTGTTGTGGGTACTTCGGCCCTTCAGACTGCTTTTTGCCCTTTTGTTTGGGACTGCTGATGGGGATGGCAAGTGATGAATAGTAGTGATCAGCAATGTAGTAAGTGCGGAGCGGCACTGCCGGGATCGCCAAGCTTTTGCCAAGAGTGTGGGGCGTATCTGCTTACCCATCGAGGCGCATCCACCTTGCCCCCGAGCATTCCTGTGTCGAAGCAGAACCCCCTCCTGATGCTGGAGAAGATGGGGGGCAGTGAATCAGGGAAGCTCGGCACAGATGACTTGATGGCGGCTCGCTTCGAGTTGGCAGAGCAACTGGAACACAGCGAACTCTACCCAGCAGCAGAAGCAGAATTTGAGCGCTCCCTCGAATCACGAATGCGCGATGGCAATGCCAGCGAGCGCTTCTTCAAGCTTTGGCTCACCTTCTGGAAAAAATTGGATAACGCGGTCAGTGGTATCCGGCAGGAAATTTCTGCATTGCGCGACAACATCGAGTCTCGCCCTAAAGCATTTGATCGGCTACTTGCCCTATTCGACCGTGACCTGAATTTGTTGGTAAGGGAAATCGAGGCCACTGGTGGCGATATCTCGAAGCTACTTGTCTTCCAGATGCGAGTACAGCAAGCCTGGGAATCTCTGGAAACACTTCATATGCGGGTTGAAGCGCTGAAGATTGCCGAGAATTGTGCCGTGCTCAAGAAAGCCTTGATCCCATACGCTTATCCCGAAAATCAAGAATACGCAGTTGCCCATCTTCATCTTGAATTCTTGGACCTGAAAAGGGGCGCCTCCGAGTTTGAACGGGTTCATGATGCAATCATCAATCGATATGAAAATCTCTCGCTTAACGCGATTGCCAATCGAGAGCTAGCAGGGAGGTGCAGCCTGATGCTGGCCCGCCTTGAAGATTTGGTCGATGCCGATTCCGAACTCTATCTGAAGGACAGCGCAGCCTGGTTCAAGGCGATTTCCCGCGGTTGGATTGCGAACAAACCTGATCTTGTTGCAAACATAGCATCGATGAATCGTAGTGGGTTGCAAGATTTCATCTCGGAAACTACTGCAGAAATGAATGCCGCAGCTCAACAAACCATTAACGTGATGAACATTTTCAACGAGGAGCGGGCTGCCAGTCGTGATGATGACGAGCGGGATATGCAACGCCAAGCCGAGGCTGCTGATCAATCGAAACTGATTAACGATCTGATTCGGCAGCAGCAAATTCATCGTCAGTGGTCCGAAGGAAAATTCGGGTCTGCATTGATGACGGATATGTTTGGCTCACAAGTCGGCGCCATCGTTGAAGGGTTTCAGAAAAAATGACAACCACGTCTGCATGCAAGTATTGCGGTGAACACCTTGATGCTGGCTCCAAGTTTTGTGGCGAGTGCGGAACGCCGCTGTCTGCAACATTACTGCCCTTGGCAGAATTGCGAGAGTTGCTCACGGCTGCACCTGTGAAGGCAATCTCTACGAGGAATCAAGCGCGGACAGCAGATTCGACGACTGGCACTGAAGATAAAACGGCGGAGGCAAATAGCTCTGCATATCAAGCCGGCAAGATAGTTGGCAGTTTTGTCGCAGACCAAAGTTTCGGCACGTCCAGCGCAGGTAACAAAATCGCCAAATGGCTGGGGATTTTTCTTGGGGCCTTGGTGGTCTTCGGTGTCGGCATAGCGGTCGTAGCAGAAATGTTCGACAGAAAGACTTCAACCACTGCTCAAGTGTCTGTTCCTGCAATCAAACCAACCCAAAATCAGCCGCTACCAAAGGGGCAATCGAACAATACAGTACCTGGGTTTGCACCAAATGAGGGCTATGCCTCGGTTCGGCAAAAGCTTTTGGCATCCGGCTGGCAACCCTTCCATGCCTCCGATGCTGATGTATGTAGTCAAGGTGATGCGCGTTGTCAGGGAAGGCCGGAAATGCAGGCTTGCGCTGGCACTGGCATGGCAAATTGCCGGTTCCTTTGGCAAAAGGACGGAAAGACAGTGGCTGTGATGACAGTCGGCGAGGACGCCGCCTTTGCTGGCATTGAGCCATTGAATACATCGCCTGTCGTGCCATCCAGCTATGTGGGTGTTGTTGTTGCCCCGCGTGAGCAGGGTGATCAATACACCCTCAAGCTGGCATCACCTGTTGCGCTGTCTGGTGATGCAGATTGCGGCCAGCAGCAAAAGGATGAAATCGAACTGTGGGATGAACCCACCAAGCTAAAGCCCTATGCAGGCAAAACGGTCACGATCAGTGGGCAATTGGATTGCCCTCGCGGTGGTTATGTCCTGCGCTCAGTGGCGGTGAAATGATGGTGGGGAGCACAACAATGAAACGCAGCATGGCTGCAATGCTGATGGTCATGGCCACGGCGCAGGTACTTGCAGATGATGAGGTTCAATCGTCGGCACCTGTGCCCAAGCATCTTGAACTGGCACGCGAGTTGGTTGCAACGATCAAACCTGAGAACAACAAGTACGTGATTCGTGGCCCGGAGGGTGTGCGCTGGAAAGGTGATCTGTTCACCAGTGAAAACACTGTCAACACCATGTGCACCGGCTTTGTCAGCGCCATGCTTGAAAAGGCGAAGAACCCAACGGTCAAGGAAATCGAGTCCAAAACCTATTGGAAAAAGCACCTGCGGCTGGACAGCTATTGGGAGGCAGTTCAAAAGGGCTATGGCCTCCAGAAGGTTCCAACCCTTGATGCGGCCAAGCCCGGTGACTTGTTCATGTTCTGGTGCGCTGATGGTATCTGCCGCACCCGAGAGGGATACGACGCGTATGGACACATCACCATCATTGATGCCATATCCAAACGTAAGCAGCCTACACCACCGCTGATCGAGAACACCACTCAGTGGCTTGTGACAGTCATTGACTCGGCAGACGGCCCACATGGGCGGGAAGATACGCGCTGGAGGCCCAAGGGCGAGCCGATAGCAACTGGTGTTGGGCGTGGTACGTATCGCGTCTACACCGACCTGGCTGGAATCCCTGTGGGGTATACCAACGGCCCCAATGATCCCAAATACCATGAAAGTAAGGAGCGGCCAATCAACATTGGTCGTCCTTTGCCCTACTGACATGGTATCCATCGGGCATTCGCAAGTTTTCGATTCCTTGACGAATCTAGCCTACTTGGTGCGTGACCGGATCGACCCTCTCTGCTTCGATCAGGAAACGGCAGAAGCCTTGGCGGATGCGGAAAACTTGATTCAGCAGGTCATGCAAGCAGCACCAACTGAGGGAGGGCGTGATTGCCTGATAAGGTGAAATTGCAGCTAGAAGGGTTGAACGGCAATGCCTTCAACCTGCTGGCACACTTTCGACAGGCAGCACGGCGGCAGGGCTGGTCAAGCGATGAAATTCAAGCGGTCATCGACGAGGCCACCAAGGCAGACTACTATCACCTGCTGGCAACCCTTCTCGATAACACTGAGTCACCCAACGGTGAAGGTGGACAGGTCTGAATGAAAACAATAACCCGACGCACGCTGGCCCTGACGATGTTGGCAACAGTGCTTGCCTTGACCCTACCTGCTCAGGCTGGTGAGGTTCTGAATGGCAAGGTTGTCGGGGTGACTGACGGTGACACCATCACGGTGCTGGTTTCTGGTCACGATCAGGTCAAGGTGCGGCTGGCAAACATCGACGCACCAGAGAAGGCACAACCCTTCGGGCAGCGTTCAAAGCAGGCTTTGTCTGACCTGGCATTTGGCAAGTCCATCGAATGTAATCAATCCGGCCTTGATCGGTACGGGCGCACCATTGCCGTGTGCAGCGTTGGCAGTACGGTGATCAACCTTGCGATGGTGAAGGCTGGCATGGCGTGGGTCTATCGGAAGTACGCCCACGGTGTGCCGGAATACTATGCTGCGGAAGACGAAGCCCACCGACAACGGCTTGGCCTATGGGCTGATGCAGACCCAGTGCCACCTTGGGAGTGGCGTAGGTCAAACAAGCATCAGTCAATATCCTCTTCTGAATCAATCGAGCCAATACGACTGTTCGCTAAACGTTGATTGATCCCAGCTTCCACGGCCACCACCATGTCGCGTAGCTCTTCGCAGGCAAGGTCATACTGATCGGCCTCCAGCAGTCCAAACGGGGTGGTAAGTTCCACCACCTGACCATCAAAATTAAACTCACTGGGCCTGTCTTCGACGGCCAGTATTAGTTGCTGGTCACTTGGCGTTCGCTTCACGATGAACTGAAGCATCTGCTTGAGGTGATCCGCGTCTTGGCCTTGTTGATTCGGAGAGTCAATAATGACAGGGAAATGCTTCGCATCACCTTTTTCCTTCGCTGTATGG
This sequence comes from Comamonas sp. wu1-DMT, assembly GCF_040187805.1. Taxonomy (NCBI): domain Bacteria; kingdom Pseudomonadati; phylum Pseudomonadota; class Betaproteobacteria; order Burkholderiales; family Comamonadaceae; genus Comamonas; species Comamonas sp. wu1-DMT. The sequence goes on along the minus strand of NZ_JBANEM010000016.1, from coordinate 58,817 downwards.
AGTACCGCGAATTGATAGGCAAGAAGGGACCTTGGCAACGCGCTTCCACTTGCGCTGATGCTGGCATCAGGGCGCTTTTTTACATCCTCGCGCAGGTCAGGCACTCCGAGTTCACTTGCAAATAGCTCCATGCGTTCGGAGTAAAACTCGTTGATGGCCTTGGTCCTCTCTGGCAAGTCAAATTGGCTGACCTTGAATTTGGCATCAGTGGCAATTTTCTCTTGCGCAGCAAGTTGGCGTTTCAATGAATCCATGTCCTTGGCAAACGCGCTGCGGATTACTTCGGAACTTTGGCTGTCCACAACATCTTGAAGACGAAGCATTCCCTTTTTGGTCTGCAATGTCTTTTCAATGTCCAGTGATTTTCGCTTGATGCGATTTATCTTGCCGTATATGTCTGCCAACTGCTCTTCATACTTCCGGTGCTCACCTTCAAGCTCTGAAATAACTTTCCGAAGTGTGACTGCATCATCAATCAGCTCCAATCGAACCGGAAATCCGCTTTCATGACTTGTTCCGCAGGTAGGGCATGTGATCGCCTGTTCCGTTTTGGATTCGGTCAGGTACTTCAGGTCGCCTTCAAGATCACGCAGGGCATCACGAGCCATTGCAATCTGACTAGAAAGAGATTCCCGTTGCGCGGCGCAGTCAAAGGCTTTCTTTCTCAGTGATTCTTGCTCTGTTTTAAGAAGAGTAGATGTGCGTAGCAGATCGGTGATTTCTTGCTTGAACGCATTAGCATCGAGGCGAACAGCGGGGCGAGGCAATGTTTTCCTTACTCTCGACAGGGCGGACTGGACTACGCCCAACTCCTGATTTAGCTGGTTCAGTAGAGTCTTGGCTTTTGATTCCTCAAATTTTGCAAGGTAATAGCCATTGGGCCGCTGTCCAGTTACGTAGGCAGCTAATGGTTTTTTCCAGTTGGCAAACTGAGATAGCTTGTCAAACGAATTCCACTGCTGCAGCCAGCTACCATCCTGATCCAGGTAGTAAGGCAGAAAAAGATACGGCGGCGTTGCTTGAGCCAAGGTTTCCTGATGGGTAGGTAACATCAGGCGGAAATCAAATATTCCGGCCATGATGGCAGCCCATTCCGGGTAGCTTGTGGTTACTCGAATGCTGGCATTATCGTCGTCGCGCAAGGCGTAGACATTTGCTTTGCGATAGGCTGTGTATTGCTTACCGTCAAGCTCAAATTCCAATACGGAAATAGCGAGGCTATCCCATCTGTCACTCTTCCCCTTGGTTTCGCAACCCAAGGTCCGGAAGACATGCTTGACCACCGTCGATTTGCCCGTGTGGTTCCTGCCCACGAGCAGTGTTCGATTCGTGTGAAATTCGATGCTCCTTGCTGCCCTCGTTGTTTCTGAGATGAGCCAAAGTTTTTTGAATCGCAAACGAGTCATGTTTGCCCTTCCTGAGATTTCTTACCAGTTGGATTGTGTTGGCTAGATGATTCATTGGCTCATCCAGTACAGAGCCGCGGCGATCATGTAGTCCCGGTCAAGGATTGAAAAATCGGCACCAGAACTCAGGGCAAGCACTTGATCGACGACCCAGTTAGCAACGTCCCAAGACGTGATGAGGTTATTCGGGACTGACAGAAGTGTGTTTTCTACGTGCCCTTGAAGCAATGACAAAAGACTGCTTCCTCTGCCAGCCTTCTCTACTATGAATCGGCGTGCAGCACGTTTTATTGCTTCGCGCTGAACGTAGGGAACGCTTTCCTGGATAAGATTTGCCAAGATACCATCAACGACATCGCTGTCTGACTTGCGCGACAGCGTGAGTGCGACCATTGAGGAAAATTGGTGCTTTGAAATTCCACGGATTCGCTTGAGATCGTGAAAGGTGGCGGCCTCTTCAGTTGAAGTGGCTTTAACCTTTATTTCGCTGTAGATCGCCTTGCACAGGACATCGGCTCTTGGGGAGTGATCAGGGAACTTGGAAGCAAGAAAGGATGCGACCCTGCCTGTCGCGTGACTTTCTAGATCATCCATTGCGAGCGAGCTACGGAGAAATTTCAAGTTATCGAAATCAACGTCCTCTGCCTTGCATCCCAATTCAGAAGCTACCGAAGTTTTAAGTTCGGAAAGTAGCGATGAATCAATCTGACCTGCCGAAAATTCGGAAAGCCTAGTTGGATCACTACCATCTGAGAGTTTTAGATCAATTGGGGCGTTGCTTACGAAGGAGATGGCGGTTGTTTCATTCTTTGCAATGGCTTTCGACTCATGGAGCTTTGCTAGTATGGATTTGCCATCCTTTGGGGGCTTGGCAATAGTGGTTTTGGTCCACTTTGGCGAAGTCCCTTCCTTTTTCTTGAGCTGGAATAACTCCATCTCGGCAGGGACATCACCATTGTTCAGAAGGGCAACATCCTCAATAAACTCCAGCAGAAGCAAATAATCGTCCTTATCAAGATCGACTTGCAAAAGGTGGCATAACGCCCAGTAGCGTTGGAATTCGTGCCCCTTGCCGCCGTGTCTACCACCACGTTCCTTAGTCACGGAGTCATTCAGGATGTCGAGAAATGTCATGGGTCCATTCCTAGGCTACTGTGACTTGGCCGTTCATAAGTAGTGGTAAGAGCCAGTCGCGGAGTTGGGCGAGTTGCAGGTTTTCCTTGGTGTTGTTGGCGATCTTTTCGAATACCGGCTCAACAACGACAGCAAATTTTTCAATGACTTCAGTTTTCGGAATAGTAAGGTTTGTCAATTCAATGTCGTTCGAGACTATGGAATCAAAGACGGAGCCTGATGATTTAACCTGCAAGTGATGGATCAATTCCTTGGCGAGAAAATACAGAAATACATGACTGATTTCCGGTTTGGCGCGCAACGCATAGCAGGATTGGTTCATTGCCATGTCGACACCTGCCAATACCAGCCTGCCAACGGAACCGCGCGCTGTAATGAAAACAGTGTGCTTGCCAAAGCGCTTGGTGCTACTGCCTTTCAACCCATCTGCGGTAATGTAGTCTGCCGTTGAAAACTTGAAGATGGTTCCATCAGCATCGGTGGGTGTAAAAAACGGAATGTCCCCCCCCCCAAAACTCAGGCTTTTTCTTGGTTGGCGTACCGCCCCCAAGTAAGTCGGCAACACCCAGCACGCTTGAATCACGCCACCCCTCCGGAATCTCCCGTTTCAGCGTGGCGTTGTAGACCATCTTGCCACCGGAGAACTTGTAGGGTTTGCCGTTGGTATCGGGAAAGTTGAACTGCACAAACCAGTAGTCGTACAGCGTCTTGGCCATCGCCTCCAGTTCGGCGTTGATGCGGTTGTTGCAGTCGATTTTCTTGTCGATCGAATACAGGAGACACCCAATCTTCTTTTGAGCAGTCATTTCTGGATGACGAACCAAAATGTTGCTGAACGTTTTCGCAGAAATCCCAGCAACGGTAGAGCCTGAGTTATTCCTGAAAATCTCTTTCTGGCCAAAAGGGGACTGAAGATAGTATTTAAGGAATACGCTATCAATCGTTGAATTTGTTCTCAACGCATACAGGCGCTGGCTCAACACGATCTTTTCGTCAGAATCCCACAGCATGACTTGCCCTGACGGAGCTTCAGATGTGAGTAACAAGTCTCCTTTTTTGACCTCTTCTTTCATCCATTTTCTGTACAGGTCTTCGTCGGCATAGTTTATGGATTCGAGTTTATCCAGCCCGCTGAATTTCACGTTATTGGCGGACAAGGCCCTATATCCGGTTGAGGCCCATTCTTTACCAAGCTTCTTTGGCGTCCTTCCCCGATAGTCAATTACCTTTGAAAGGCATTTTGACAAAGGGGTCAAGCTCCACTGACTATTCATACCGCAACTCCGCCAACTGCTTTTTTATCTCCTGCTCCAACCCTGCTGACTCTTTGAACAACACATCCAGCCTGTCAGTGAATCCTTGTAGCTTCTCGGCAAACTGTGTCGGCGTAAGGTCGCTGTATTCAATCTTCACCTCGAAATACTGGCCGGCGCTTAAGCTGTAGTTTTTGGCGGCGATGTCGGCGTAACTCACCACCACCGAGAAATCTTCCACTGCCTCTTTGCCATTGAAGGTGGCGATGATGCGGTCTTCTTCCTCCGTTGACAGCAAGGTTTTCTGGTTTTTTCCGTCCTTGACCTTGGTGCCGAGGCTGGAGGCATCGATCAGCACCACATCGGCCATATTGGCTGCGTCAATGAACAGGATGGAGACGTTGGTGCCGGTGGTGGCGAAGATATTGCTGGGCATGGAGACCACACCGGCGAGCATTTTGTTGTCCACTAGGTGTTGGCGAATGCCTCTGTCGATGCCGCTTTGCGCGGTGATAAAGCCAGTCGGCACGACGACCGCTGCTTTGCCGCCGGGTTTGAGCGAATAAATGATGTGCTGCAAGAAGAGCTGGTAGATGGCCATTTTGTCCACGGCCTGCTTCGGAATGTTCGGCACCCCGGCAAAGAAGCGCTCTTGGTGCTCCTTGGTATCCAGTTCATTGCGGAAATCAGAGAAATCCATCTTGAACGGCGGATTGCTGACGATGTAGTCGAATTTCTTGAGTGCGTGCCCCTGTACTTCCCGGTGGTAGGGATGGAGCATGGTGTTGCCCTGGATGATGTTGGGGATGGAATGCACCAGGTTGTTAAGGATCAGGTTCAGGCGCAGCAGGCTGGAGGATTTTTGCGAAATGTCCTGCGAATAGATGCTGCAGCGCTGCTCGCCAATGGCATGGGCAATGTTCATCAGCAGCGTGCCCGAGCCAGCCGAGGGGTCGTAGCAACTGACGTTGTTCACCTTGCCGCGCACTGCTTCGGGCACCAAGATGGCGGCCATGATTTTGGCCACGGCGTGCGGGGTGTAGTACTCAGCGTATTTTCCGCCGCTGTCTTTGTTGTAGTCCTTGATGAGGTATTCAAACAACGCGGCGTAAAAGTCGTACTTCTCGTTGAAGATGCGCTCAAAGCTGAAATCGCCCAGCTTGTTGATAATGGCGCGGCAAAAAGCGTCGCGCTTGGAGGGGTCAGTGATGAATTCGCTGACGCGATCAAACAGCGTGATCTTGGCGCCACCGTCGGTTTTTACGGCGAAGATGTCGTTGTTGGTGATGGCTATGTCGCGCAGGGTGTCGTCAAACAGCTTGGCGAACTCGGGTGCGTTCTGGCGTCCGAATAGGTGGGCAATGAAATGCTCGGGCTTCAGACGAGCTGTATCCGGCCCCATCTGCATTTGCAGCATCTCCAGATCGTCAGGACTCATTGCCGCTATGGCGGCTTCCCAGCTCGCGGCCTTGGCAAGCTCGGGGCGGTTTTTTTTTGGCCTCGAATGCGAACTTGTCGTTTAAAAATTTGTATAGAAAGACCTGAGTGATGATTTTGAATTCGTTGCCGTCGTTGCCCAGACCGTAGGCGGCGCAAATGGCCTTGAGACTGTCGATCAGTTCGCGGGTTCGTTGTTCAAATTGTTGCGTTACCAAGGTTATGCTCCGATACTCTTACCGCACGCCCATGCGTGCGCCAGAGGAAAATTCATTCATATATTCAGCCACCACCAACTGGTTGATTGTGCGGGTGGCGTCTGGTGTCAGTTTGATGTGCTGTCGAGTGCCAAACTCACCAATCACGATGGGTTGCATCAACCGTTCGAAGTAGCCTTCGTTGTTCAATAGCTGGGTGTTTTGCAGCACCTGTTCATCCGCCTGTGCCTTGACACCTACCAGTGCGTCAAACAAGCGACGTTCTGTTTGTGAGAACGCACCACGCTCTTGCAGACGCTTGTGAATGCGCGTGTACTTGGCATCGCCGTGGTACTTGGCACGTAGCTGGTTGTTTTGGCGGTTTAGCTCTTTGACCTTGTCATGGATGGCGTTGAGCGCTCCAATGTTGGCAGTCATTTCCTCTTGGCTGACTTCGCTGAGTTTCTTTTTCTTGAACAGTCGCTCAAGTTCTTCACGCAGGCTGATGAATTTGGGGTCTTGCTGGTCGAAGTTATCCGCAAGTGCTTCTCGCGTCTGGCGCAGGGTATTTTTCAGCTTGTCGGCCAGAACCAGTTCTTCTTCCTTGATCTTGGCGAATTTAAAGATCACATCCTCCAGCGCAACGTTAAGCAGTTGGCTTGTGTCGGAGGCCGATTCGATGCTTTCTTTCAGGTTGAGTAGGTCGAGGTGATTGCTGGTTTCTCGGTAAAGCTGGTTCAGCTTGTGAAAATCCAACTGCTGCAATAAGCCGTACTCACCTTGCAGGCGAATCAGGTTGTAGAGGCTGCGTGCATCGCCAAGTGCTTTTTTGAGTGCCAGTACTGTCGCACGATCCTGGATTTGGCTAAGTTGTCGTGAAAACTCTTCGGCGTTTTCGATATCGAAGCTGAACAGAATGTCCTTGATGGTTTCGATTTCTTGCGTGATCTCTTCGGCTGACTTAAACAGATTGGAGTAGTGCTCGATTTCATCGCCCAACTCAGATTGCAGTTCATCAAAATAGTCTTTGTTGGTTTTGTCGAATTCCTTGCGGATGTCGGCAAAGTCCACTACGTAGCCGTAGCGAAATTCTTTGTAGGTACGGTTTACGCGGGTCAGTGCCTGCAGCAGGTTATGCGCTTTTATGATGCGGCCCAGGTATAGCTTCTTCAGGCGCTTGGCATCAAAGCCAGTCAGCAGCATGTTGTAGACAAACAAAAGGTCTATCTTGCCCGCCTTGAAGTCTTCCACCCACTGCTTGCGTTCGTCTTTGCTGCCGACATCGTGCAGGATCAGAGCGGAATTCTTGACTCGGCTCCCCAGTGATTTGTGAGCGATGTCGCTCTCGGCCTGTGCCGCGTACACCTCTGTGAAGACACGGAACATCTCGCGAGCTTGCTCGGCACTGTCGCAGATCACCATGCCGCCAATGCTCGCGTCGCCCAGCGCACTTCGGCTTTTCTCGAAGTCTTGCACGATGTAGTCGAGCATTGGTTCGACGAATTTCGGGTGCGAGTAGATCAACTTGCGGTCTATATCGCCCTGCTGCAATTTGACGGCAGCTAGAGCTTCTTGCAGCGAGATTTTGTAATTGGTCGCGATCTCTTCTCGGATCAGACGCAGGGTGTACCCATCGGCGATTGACGCGTTGTAGTAATACTTGTGGATGTAGTCACCAAACAGCGTGCGTGAGTTGTAGTCATCTCCTAGAAGTGGTGTGCCAGTAAGGCCGATCTTGATGGCATTGCGGTCAGACTGACTGAGGTTGGCCAAAAAGCTGCCCTGTGGGTTGTAGCTGCGGTGAACTTCGTCTAGGAAGTAAACACGTTGAATGCTGAAGTCGTAATCTTCAGCACGTACCACGTCTGGATCATCCTGAAATTTCTGAATATTGACCACGGTGATTTCAGGTTTACCGCTGTGGTTATGCAGCACTTGTGTTGTCTTTATATCGCGGGTAAATGCCTCGCGGCTGTCGATGGTGTGCACGACCAGCCCACGACCAGAGAACTCCCGCTGAGCCTGAATGAGAAGGTCAAGCCGATCAACAATGAAGTAGAACTTCGGGATAGCTCCGTTACGTTGGAAGTAATCAGTGAGGAAACGGGTGTTGTAGTAAGCCAGTGCGGTTTTGCCGCTGCCCTGGGTGTGCCAAATGATTCCCTTCTTAACACCCTCATTGAGCTTGCGCTCGATAGCTTTGGTTGCGAAGAGTTGCGGGTAACGCATGACGTGCTTGTGCAGGCCGTCACTTTCATTGACGTAGACCAACGCGAAGCGCAACAGGAAAGAAAGTCGCTCACGACTGAACAACGAAGTACAGATTCGGTTCGTGGGCGTATCGGGCGACTTGTTGCTTAGAAACTCGGGGCTGTGCTTGATGACGTTGAGGTTGTTGTCGCGCAGCACGTCGTTTTCGAGTGAGTCATCTTCAACGGCCAAAAGCTGAGTGAGGTCCAGTGATTCCTCTTCACGGAAATAGTTGAAGACAGGAGAGTCATACGATGGACTGGCATAAAAGGCCCCCTCGATTGGCTGTGGAGAGCCATCGTCGTACTCCATGTTGTTGGAGAACACCATCAACTGCGTGATGTTGATAAAGCGCCGGAATTTCGGGTTGCGGCTGCGCGTGATGATGCGGTTACGCTCGGCCAGTACACCCTCTCGATTGTTGGGCTTCTTCACTTCAATGAAAGCCAACGGCATGCCGTTAATCAGCAGGGTGATATCTGGACGAAACTCATCATCACCGTTTTTGCAGGTCAGTTCTGTGACTACATGGAAGCTGTTGTTGTTGAAGTTCTCAAAATCAATCAACCGAGTTCCGGAACGCTCAGTGATTCGGTCATAGAAGGCTTTGCCAAGGTCTTCGTTATCCAGCAGCAACTTGACGTCGTTTAAGAGGCGTGTGACCTCTTCCATGCTCACGTCGGGATTGATGCGAGCGATTGCTTCGTTGAAAAGCGCGGGGAAGATGTTGGTCTCTTCATCCCATACGGCGTCTTTCAATGAAAGGTAGCGATAGCCGAGTCGTACCAAATGCAGGATGCACGGAATCTTGACACGTGAGTCTTCACTGAAAACCATTAGACCTGTTCTCCCTTTTTTGTTTGTTGCACGGGGTCACTTGAAGCTTCGTCGGCCCCGCCTGAGCGTACCCAGTCATCCACCTCTGACACTTGGAACTTCCACAGTCGTCCCACGCGGTGTGCAGGCAGGCTCTTGCGGTCGATCCAACGGTAGATCGAGTCTCGCGTGACGCCCAGATGCTCGGCGATCTGGTCTACCGACACCCAAGGTTCAGTAGTCATGACAGCACTCTATCAACAGGTAGTTCGGGTGGCATAGAGTCGGTTTAAATCGCAAAGATTGCAATTTATCAGGTTGAAGGGCACCGGACGAGCGTTAGATGTTCAGAGCACCATTTTTTGGCAGCTTGTTGAGCGTTTGGCACAAGAAGTGGATGTTTCGGTGCACCAGCATGGCGCAGAAGCAGTGATTGGCGATTTATGTGGGGGCAACAAAGTCCATCATGACCAGCTCTAGTCCTCCACAGAACCGGAACACCTGCTCATGGCTGGCCACGTAGCGGCGTAGATCTTCCGGTAGGTCGGTTTGTGGGTTCACGGCTTCCTCCCACAGCTTGCAGGCAACCTCTGCGGATGCCAACACGTACCGGCAACGTGCTTGCTCGATCTTCACCCCTATGCTGTTCTTGGCAACCTGTCCCCGGCAATAGACGGCATACCAAGGCCCAGCGGATTGGCTCACTGGACCTCGCAGCATTGCAGACCGGCGCAGGTCATCCAATGGGCTGTCGGCATCGTCATCGGCGGCGAGATGCCAATGGCGCCGGATGTAGTCATAAAGCTGTTTGGCAACATCATGGGAGAGCACCCAGTCATAAGGCTTGTCCTGGAAGGCAACGGCAAAGCGGCTGGCCGGATAGTCGTTGTCAGGGCAAAGGGCACGAAGCAGGTTCAGGCGGGCATTGAGCATGGTGAAGTTGGATTGATCGGAGCCGTCGAGCCTGAGGGCTCAGACGGCCAGTAAAGCACTGTCAGGTGAAGGCCTGAACAGGCTGCAAGCTGATCGCTGTATTGCATGGCAAAGCTGCGGCAACCAGTAAACATCGGTGCATCGGGATCGGCTGCAGCGACAAGTAGCTGGCTCACGACAGCAGGTGAAGTCAGCAGGTGGGAGACATGCACTGGATTCGATTCACCATAAACGGCAGGAATGCAGACAATGCGCGGTTCAGTTTCCAGCCTGAGCATCAGCGCGGCATCATCCGGTGTCCATGGCTGATTAACAATCTCGGTGCCCACCCAACGGCAGAACTTGGATAGGCCAAAGGCTTCCTCGTCGGAAATGCTTAACTGGAAGGGGTTAAGGTTCAGTTCGGAGGCTGTGGGGTACAGACCACGTACCCAATTGCGGCGGTTCATCGTCATGTCAGCAGCCCCTGTTGCTGCGCGGTGGTCAGGTGGTCATTTACCAAGCGAGCAAGGTACTCGGATAGGGACATCCCCCGGCGTTCAGCAAGCAACAGCAGGCTCTGGCGTGATGCTTTACTGACACGAGCACAGATCATGTCCAGCCGGACAAATGCTTTCGGCAGTCGGCGTGCATAGCGGCGTTTCAACTTACGTGGCGTGGTCATTCAGGCTCCCTTCTTGTTGTGGATGTGGTGGCTTGGCTTTAGTGGACCTCCATTGGCTGGCAGGTCGAGCATATTGCTGGTTACGAAGTTCTCATAGGAGAACGGACGGCTGACGTGCTTCGTTGCATAGATGGCAACCCAGTTCAGGTTATCGGCTCCCTGCTTTATCGGCTGGATGTCAGCAGTACCGGTAGGAACGATCTTTTTCCATATCGGAGCTGCTACCTTGGCAAACCAGTCATGGCGGCTCTCATGCACCCACATCGGCAGGTGGTAATGCAGGTGGCCTGTCTTCGTGTGCTCAGGGAAGGCAATGAAGCGGAATAGCTGATCGAGCTTCAAGGCCGAGAAGGTCTTGCTATGGAAAATCCGGCGGATCACATCGAGTGACCACATACACAGGCGTTTCTGCCCACGATTCAGGTCGTAATCGTTGTGGAAGTTCAGCGTTACCCAATGGGTGTGGGCAGTGCTGGTGATCATATTGATGAAAGCGGGGCGGAGTTGCAGACCACTTTCGGTGACTCGGTAATGGTTCAATTCGTATTACGGATTCAATCGGTCGATGCAAGGCGATGCAATCGAACGGGCACGGAAGCTGGTTGGTATTGATCTTCCTGTGCTTCTTGTAAAGGCTCTTCTTGAACAACAGGCAAGTAATATGAATGCCACTGTCTTGAACGGTGACTTGCCTGTGTTGAAGAGCCTGCGACGTTGGCAGCATTTGCACAACGGCTCTGGTGATGTGCTGCCAAGGGCAGCGTGATCATTGAGGGTATTTACCCCTGATGATCGAAATGAATACAAAAATCAGGTCATTAACAAATTGGACAAGTATTACGACGTTCGTACTGGTCGTACTTTGCCAACGGCCTTGCCGGTGATGCCCACGCAGGTTGTTAAAAAAGTGAATCCTGCATGGGCAAAGTTAATGACGTTGTCTATCTAGGGCATGCTCACCTTTACTTGGCAAATTGAGGTAAGGATATGTGCACGCACCAATCCGTATATGGGCCAGCCCCACCGTGATCAAAGGCAAAACGAACAAGGCGTTTTGCACCAATCATCGAATACTTCATCAGCATTGTTTTGCCATATCCGCAGGTTAAATTATTTTCGACATAGGCTAAATGACGAATGGCGCGCTCAAGGCATTCAAAGACGGAGAAATGGATAAAGCAGTCCTTGAATGGAATCGACTCGTAAAAATCATCATTGACATCACTACAACGGTGATCTTGCTCAGGAGGGATGATGATTTCTATATCCGGCGTAACAGTTACTGAGCTCTGAACTAAGTTGCGGTGGTACAACCAGTTCCCGTCATTTTTGGTTTTCACCAACCAAAAATCCTCGTTCAGCAACAGCGTTTCCAGAAGCTGGCGTGCAATTTCCTCCGGTACACATTCACATGCATCTGAGCCCCACGCATGAAAAGTCAGGCCATGGGCGCAGGAGTAGAGTTCGGAGGATTGGTGGATAGTTTCTTGAATCAATTTAAGCTCCCGTGGTTGGTTGCCGCCATCCGCTAACGCGCATGGTGGAGCCCTCGCAGGTAACGTCTGCAAGACACGGCATTTTGAATGCCGATGAACCGAATAAGCTCGGTGGCTGGCGCGCTTTCAGGGAATCGAACCCTGAGGAAAGGAACCCACCAGGAAGCGCATGGAGTTTGACCGTGCCCGCGCATCTGCATAGCGCGAGCACTGAGCGGTCTTAAAAAAGCTGGTTGGTGATCAACACGCCCCCCGACTTGCGCAGGAAGCGTTTTTGCCCCCAGATCAGATTGCGAATGCGGTCACTCATCTCTGTGGCTCCCTCGTCGGAGTCGGCTTGTTCCACCAGCCAATCACACAGGGGCTGGGTCAGGAACACCCCAAAACCTGGCTCGTCTGCTTGGGGTAGGAAGTCTTTCCAGTCCATGTCATCGGTGCCATCGCCAGCGTCGCCGTTGGCGTGCATCGACAGCACGCTGTTCCATTTCCAGAGCAGCCGTGCTTCGGGGGATGTGTCGAAGTCTTCCTCGATGTTCAGCCCGGATGTTGTCATGGCCTGATCCAGCAAGTCAGCAAGCTCCTTTAGCTGGCTGGCACTGAGGGTGGTCAAGCCCAGGGTGCCCTTGCGCAGCTTGCGGAAGAGGTCGGCATGCAATTGGATCATCCACGCCGGTACAGCCTCATCGCCCAAACGGCACTCGATCAATGCCCACCACTGGGCAACATCGCCATGACACAGCGGCCATGCTGTTTCATCAATGGTGGCTTGCGGGGTTGGGCTTGCCGGTTTGGTGTCCTGATTGAACAGGCAAGTGATGACCAGAGGGAGGCTCAAGTCAGCATCGGCTGCTGCGGCAAGTTCTTGTGTGCCAAACGTGTCAGTGGTGCAGCCAGCCACATGCAAGCTCGGCTGGTCTGGGTTGTGCAGATGGCACAGGTGTAGAAGCTCCTTCATGCACTCAGGGGATGGCATGCATGGAAAGCTGGGCCGGACGCCTCCAGCCCACATTGGGCTGGGCAGTGAGTCAATCCAAGTTGCCGGGATCAGGCTGAGGGGATATATGCAGGGGTTTTCACCAAGCGCATGCAACGACTGGTCGCAATCAAGCTGGTCGATCTCAGGCATGGCTGTAATCCTCCCCAACTTCAACCTTGGTCACGAACAAGCTGCCGCCGCTGGTGCCATTCGACATGGCTACCAATTGATTGCGGGCTAGCTCCACCATGTTCGGAGCTTGGTGCGTGTATGGGGCACCCATCGAAAATCCACGTCCGATGCTGTGGCAATGGTCGCGGTACAGGACATCTTGTGCAGAAGCATCAACTTCAAGGCCATCGAGCATGTCGATGGTCAAGTGCTTCGGGTTGTCTGGGTTTCCATGTGCGGTCAGTACGGCATGGCTGCCTCCTTCGCGCTTTACTCCCAGCTTGGGCGATTGAAAGGCGGCAAGCAGGCCCAGCACCTGATTGCCAGTGAGCAGGCAGCAGTCATGGCCGTCTGCGGTGGTCACAGTAATAGCGGTAAGTTTCATTTGAAAACTTCCTAAAAAGGTCGAGAACCCGGCTGCACGCCGGAACTTCATCGCGCAAAACGCGAGGGCACACAAAGGTGCCGGTTCGTGTTGCCCCTGCGAGGGGCTACGGCTTCTGTGCTGGGCAGAACCGAACACGAAATTGAGGACTGCTTAACGGTAAGCGGATTGTTCTGAGCTTGAAATTTCTATGTGACCGATCAGAGGACTGCCAAAGTTGGCGGATTCACAGAAGGCGAATGCCGTGAGTACGCTTTTGAAGAACTCCAATTTCGATGCAGGAAGGCCAAAACCATAGTCGCGCATCAGGTGATTATTGGCGCTCGAAATCTCGCGCCATTTTTCGACAAAACACTGCTTAACCGATTTGTGGATATAAAGAGGAGGACCGATTAAAGACTTTGGAGAATAGATTTGGCTTGTGCGCGGTAGTGTTACCGCTAAGTCTTGCTTGTCGGTTCCCATCTGCAGGCTGTCGCGTGCGATCAGAACCTTAGTGCTGGTGAGATCATCTTTCGTAACGACGCAGAACTCTGGCCAGTACAGAATTTCAATTAGATCGCGCGAAGCAGCACCTCGAAATTGAAAATTCCGGCTGCCATCTGAGGACGTAACCTCAAGATTGAGGTGGATTTTTTTAGACATGATGGGTTCCTTTAGGAAAAAACGCCCCCTCAGGCTGAAGCCTGAAAGTCATTGCTTTCGCAAATGTGCCGAATAAGCTCGGTGGCTGGTGCGCTTTCAGGGAATCGAACCCTGACTCAAGGAACCCACTAGGGAGCGCAGAGGACGCTTAAAAACGTCCTGGTTGAGCAACGCATGCTAAGTCAGAAGGTTGACCGCTTGTTGTTGCTCGATGTGTGTATTTCAGCAGGAAGTTTTAGGCTTGTCTATTTTTCTCAGACTTTTTTCATCTCAAGCCGGTTAAATTTTTTTGCCACCCCGAATACTATAAAAATAGCAAAACAAACGGGTTTGTGATATGGCGGAGTTCGGGCAGGCAAGGGTTCCCACTGAAGAGGAAATGAAGCGCCTGTACCGGGTAGCCAAGGGTGGCATGTACCCGGCCAGGAACACGGCAATCCTGATGGTCAGCTACAAGCTGGGCTTTCGCTCCAAGGAAATTGCAGCACTGCGTGTCTGTGACGTGCTGGATGACCGGGGCAGGCTGAAAGAGGAAATCCACCTCACCGGCAAGATGACTAAGGGCAACAAGCAGCGAGTGGCTTACCTCACCAACCCGGCACTGCGGGCGGCCCTGACAACTTACCTCAGCGAGCGGAAAGAGCGGGAGGCTTCCCTGTTCAATGTTCTGGCACCGCTGTTCAAGTCGCAGAAAGGCTCTGCGTTTTCACCCAACACCATGAGCCAGTTGCTGACTGGGCTGCACGAGCAGGCAGGGGTGATTGGTGGGCGATCCCATAGCGGCAGACGTTGGTTTGCCACCGAGTTGATCGGCAAAGGCGTTGACCTCAAATCCGTGAGCGTTTTGATGGGCCATGCATCCGTGTCGATGACGGCCAAGTATGCGGAGGCCAACCCCCAGAAGTTGCGCCGGATCACTGCGGAGCTGGTCTGATGGGGGTCGATGTCAAGCAGACCTACCGCCTGTATCAGGCACTGATGCGGGTCACGCCGGAGCTTGCAAGCGTGGATCGAACCTGCACCGTGAAGGTGGCGGAGGGATTGCCGCTACGCTGTGATGTGCTGGAAGTTGGCAAGGACTTCAGGCGGATTGCTCTCGGGCACTACTGGATGCTTGCCACCGGTGATCAGGTGCCTGATGTGATTTTCGAGATTTGCGTGTTCTTCGACTGGGAGCTTGCCGAAGCTGTGTCCTACCATTTTGGTGGGCGAGTTGAGGATGCTTACCCCATTGATGGTGAGCCTCCCGTGCTTTCGATCCATCGGCGGATCAATCGGCTTTTGGAGCGCTGGCTTCTATTGCTGGCACAACAGGGGTACTGCATGGGTACTGATGCAGGCAGCAATGTGCTGCCTGTGCTCGGTAGCCCCTGACTCGCACCATTCAACGGCGGCGGTTGGGGCGGGGGCGAGATTTTTTCGTCGGGCTTGATGTGGCTGCCACATTGGATTCGTCAGGCGTTTCATCCACGTTGTCAGTGGTGGCCTCTGCTCCCTCGGAATCAGTCTCTGTTTCAGATTGCTGATTGGTCGGCTGTTCCTCTTGGGGAGGTTGATTGACCAACTCGATGGCGGTGGCAATCTCGACCTTCTCTTCGTCGGTCAGGGATTCAACAGGCTGCGATTCGATCTTGGCTCCTTTGGTCAGCAGGGCTTCAGCCAGCATGATGCTTTCCACTTGGCCTTGACCATCCACCCGGATGAACTTGGTCAGTCCTTCGATGCGGATTTTTTTGAGGTCACGCAGTCGGTAGTGATATTCAAAATAATCATTGTGCCTGCTTAGGCCGATGATCTTTCCTGCTACGACACAGGCAAACTTTTCTAGGAAGGGAACGGTGATGGCAAGCATGTTCAATACTCCGAGGGCAAAAGGAAAGTGGTTGCGGAACGGTCAGCCTCGGTAATCAGCCAGACCTTGCTGGTTGGCGTGATGTCGTAGGCGCTGAAGATGCGCGTGCCATCCTTGATGGCGAGGTCGTTGAGTTGCTTGTCGTGCTTGTCGAGGTTGCCCCAGTCACCTCTTAGGTGGCGATGAAGCAAAGCCAGCGGCGAGATGTTTGCTGCCTGCATGGCTTCAAGTGCGCCGGGTGTGCTGACTACTTCGCCAAGCGGGAAGAGTGGGGTAACGGGAAGGGCAACGACCGTTTGGTTTTGATCGTCACTGGCAACCAGAAAGGCCGGTTGGCTGGGGTGTTCTGTCATGCTGTTTCATCAGGTAAGTCCTTGATGAACCTAGACAGTAAAAGGAATCGACAGAAGGTGAAACCGGCTGGAAGGTGTTTATTTCAACCTGCCATGTTGGTCTAAAAGAACCAAAAATCAGCATATCGGGCCTGCATATAACCATGTTTGCCTGGCTGGCAGTCTTGATCGTGGGCCGTGTATGGAGGCTGAGTGCGCGCGCTTGTCGTTGGATGCCTGCCCCGCGCGCGGCCCTGGTCATGGGCGTGTTACTGGCGGCGGCCTATGCCTTGTTCAGCGGTTGGGGCCTGCCTGCGCAACGCACGATCTGCATGCTGGCCGTAGTGGCGCTGCTTCAATGGCTGGGCGTGCGCTGGCCCTGGGCCTGTGTATGGCTGCTGGCTCTGGCGGTGATTGTTGTGGCCGATCCCTGGGCGTTGTGGCAGGCTGGGTTCTGGCTCAGTTTTGTCGCCGTCGGTGTATTGCTTGCTTCCAATTCAGGGGCCGTTAGCGCTGAAGCTGCAAGCGCAAAAAAAACGATTTCTCGCACGATTGAAGGAATTGTGGCGCGAGCAGTGGCTGATCTCCCTGGCCTTGGCACCACTGGGTCTGTTGCTGTTTGGTCAGGTGTCCGTCGTGGGCCTGCTGGCCAATCTGCTGGCCATTCCCTGGGTGACATTGGTGGTCACGCCGCTGGCCTTGCTGGCTGCCGTGCTGCCCATGGCGGCAAGCGCTGCTGCCGTCGCCATGCTGCCCTTGATGAGCCTGCTGCAGTGGCTGGCTGCGCTGCCCGGAGCCGTATGGGCCTTGCCGCAGCCTGCCTGGTGGGCCAGTGTGCTGGCAATAGTCGCCGGACTGCTGGTGATTGCGCCTTTGCCACTCAGGTTGCGGCTGGTGGCGGCCATATTTGTTTTGCCAGCCCTGTTTTGGCCTCGATCATGGCCGCGTGCGGGCGAGTTTGAACTGCTGGCGGCGGATATCGGCCAGGGCAATGCCGTCATCATCAGCACAGCCAGCCATCGTCTGCTCTATGACGCAGGGCCTCAGTACAGCCGCCAGAGCGATGCCGGCGAGCGTGTGCTCCTGCCGCTGATGGCCGCGAATGGCATGCAGATTGATGCCATGATGCTCAGTCACAGCGACAAGGATCACACAGGTGGAGCTCTGGCCGTCAAGGCGGCTCAGCCTCGCGCGAAAGTCTGGGGCTCGGACTCGGTGATTCAAGCCCCGCAACTGGCGGGCCTGGCTCCGGTTCAGCGCTGTACACAGGGGCAGCACTGGCAATGGGATGGTGTGACGTTTGAAGTGCTGCACCCGCCTGCAGGAGAGGCCTGGCTCAATGGTCGCAAGGCCAAGCCGAACTTTGGCAGTTGCGTGTTGCGCCTGCGTTCGGCCAGCGGGCGCGTGGCCCTGTTGGCCGGAGATATCGAGGCAGCGCAGGAGCAGCAACTGTTGCAAACCAGTCTGGACGAGCCTGTGGACTGGCTGCTGGTGCCTCACCATGGCAGCAAGACTTCATCGACCGAGTCCTGGGTCAACACGCTGCGGCCGCGCTGGGCGGTGGTGCAGGCGGGTTATCGGAATCGCTTCGGGCATCCGGTGGCAGCTGTGGTGCAGCGCTATCAGGCGGTGGGCAGCCAGCTGGTGGCTCAGGATCGCTGCGGCGCAGCCTACTGGAACTCTGCTCAACCTGAAAAATTGGAATGCGAGCGCTTGATTCGGGCGCATTATTGGGATGTCCATGCCATTTCCAAGGAGCAGCCCTGAGAAACTGGCATGGAGCTTGCGTTGATGCTGTACCGCTTTCGGGCGGATGCAGACATGCATGGTTGCACGCTCGTTGCCTGGCAGCTTGTCCGGTGCGGCGTCGCTAAACTGAAATCCGTGGCTTGCCTGCGTGAGCCGCGGCAAAAATAGAGAGGACAAGATGCGCACATTCGATGAGATGTATCTGAGCTTGCCCGCCGAAGGTGGTGCGGTGCGAGACCACTATCGGGACTATGCGCAGTGGCTGGGCAAACAATCGCAGGAATATCTGCGAGCGCGCAGTGCCGAGGCGGAAATCGTTTTTCGCCGCGTGGGTATCACCTTTGCCGTCTATGGCGACAAGGACGAGAGCGGCGCCGGTACGGAGCGCCTGATTCCGTTCGATTTGATCCCCCGCATCATTCCGGCCCATGAGTGGGCCAGCATGCAGGCCGGTCTGGCTCAGCGCGTGAAGGCGCTCAACTGCTTTATCCGCGATGCCTACCATGGCCAGGACATGGTGCGCGCCGGTCTGATTCCGACGGAGCTGGTGCGCGGCAACAGCCAGTACAGGCCCGAGATGGAGGGCATTCAGGTGCCCAACGATGTCTACGCCAATATCGCCGGCATAGACATCGTGCGCGCGCCCGATGAGCAGGGCAACGGCGTCTATTACGTGCTCGAAGACAATCTGCGCGTGCCATCGGGTGTTTCCTACATGCTGGAGAACCGCCGCATGACCATGCGCCTGTTCCCCGAACTTTTCGGCAAGCATGCCGTGGCACCCGTGGCCCACTATCCCGACATGCTGCTCGACACCCTGCGTGCCAGCGCACCGTCGGGCGTGCTGGAGCCCACGGTGGTGGTGCTGACGCCGGGCATGTACAACAGCGCCTATTTCGAGCATGCCTTCCTGGCCCAGCAAATGGGGGTGGAACTGGTCGAAGGCCAGGATCTGGTGGTCGAGAAAGACGTGGTCTATATGCGCACCACCCAGGGGCTGCAGCGTGTGGACGTGATCTACCGCCGTGTGGACGATGATTTCCTCGACCCCGAGGTCTTCAGGCCCACATCGACGCTGGGCTGCAAGGGCCTGATGCGGGCCTACCGCGCAGGCAACGTCAATATCTGCAATGCCGTGGGCACGGGCCTGGCCGACGACAAATCGGTATATCCCTATGTGCCGGAGATGATCCGCTTCTATCTGGGTGAGGAGCCCATTCTGCAGAACGTGCCGACCTGGCTGTGCCGCAAGGAGGACGACCTCAAATACGTGCTCGACCACCTGCATGAGCTGGTCGTCAAGGAAGTGCATGGTGCAGGTGGCTACGGCATGCTGATCGGGCCGGCGGCGACCAAGGCCGAGATAGAGGCTTTTCGCCGCGTGCTGGTCGGCAATCCTTCGGGTTATATCGCGCAGCCCACGCTCTCCCTGTCCACCTGCCCGACCATGGTGGAAAAAGGCATAGCGCCGCGCCATATCGACCTGCGGCCCTTTGTGCTCACGGGCACCGAGGTCAATATGGTGGCCGGTGGACTGACGCGTGTGGCGCTCAAGCAGGGATCACTGGTGGTGAATTCGTCTCAGGGCGGCGGAACCAAGGATACCTGGGTGCTGGAAGATCAAGGGGGAGCTCGCTGATGCTGTCACATACCGCAGATCATTTGTACTGGATGTCCCTCTACACCGAGCGGGCGGAAAAAAATGCTGCAAGCATTTTTTCACCAGAATACGGCGCGCGCGTTCAGCGCGTGCGGGGTTCTCCGCCCAAGGAGGGCCTATGCTGAGTCGTACCGCCGATCATCTTTACTGGATGTCCCGCTACACCGAGCGGGCGGAGAACACCGCGCGCATGCTCAGCGTGGCTTATGAAACCGCCATGCTGCCGCAGGCCATTCATGATGCGCACCGTGGCTGGCAGAGCGTGCTGTCCATCAGCGAGCTGATCCCGGCTTTCAAGGCTCAGTTTCCCGTGGTGGATCGTGAGTCGGTGCTGCAGTTCATGGTGTCGGACGAGGCCAATCCGTCCTCCATCTTTGCCTGTCTGAAGGCTGCACGCGAGAACGCGCGTGCCGTGCGCGGTGCGCTGACCACGGAGTCCTGGGAAACGCAGAATCAGACCTGGCTGGCGCTGCAGCGCCACTTCGGCAAGGATGCCTGGAAAAAGGATCCGGCGCAGTTCTTCGAATGGGTCAAATACCGCTCACACCTGTGGCGCGGTGTGTCGCTGGGCACCATGCTCAAGGACGAGGCGCTGCACTTTGTGCGCCTGGGCACTTTTGTCGAGCGGGCCGACAACACGGCACGTTTGCTGGATGTGAAGTTCCATTCCATAGAGCGCGACTACCACGGCATGCCGCGCGGTCGCGCCCTGATGAACTTCGACTTCTATCACTGGAGCGCCTTGCTGCGCAGCGTCTCGGCCTTCGAGGTCTACCGCAAGGTCTACCGCGATGTGATCACGCCCGAACGCGTGGCCGAGCTGCTGATGCTGCGCGCCGACATGCCGCGCTCGTTGCTGGCCAGCATGCATGAGGTGGTCAAGAACCTGGAGCGCGTGGCCAACGACCATTCGCAGGAAACCACGCGCAAGGCCGGACGCTTGCTGGCCGACCTGCAATACGGTCGCATCGACGAGATACTGACCACCGGCCTGCACGCCTATCTGACGCAGTTTCTCGACCGCGTCAACGATCTGGGTTCCGGCATCAGCCGGGACTTCCTGATGCCGACCTGAGGCCGGGGTCTCCAAAGCAAAAGCGGCCCTGAGGCCGCTTTTGTCTTTCAGCGTGAAGCCGAAATTATTCGATCTCGCCCATCAGCGACTGCAGATAGTTCTGCGTGCCGACCTTGTCGATCAGGTCGAGCTGGGTTTCGAGGAAGTCGATGTGCTCTTCGGTGTCGTCCAGAATCTTCTGCAGCAGATCGCGCGAAACATAGTCGCGCACGGATTCGCAGTGTGCGATGCCGTCCTTGATGGTCTGCTGCGCCGCTTGCTCTAGGCGCAGGTCGCAGGCCAGGGCTTCCGGCACGTCCTCGCCGATCTGCAGCTTGCCCAGGTCCTGCAGATTGGGCAGGCCGTCGAGCATGAAGATGCGGTCCATCAGCGCGTCGGCATGCTTCATCTCGCCGATGGATTCCTCATATTCCTTCTTGGCCAGCTTGTCGAAGCCCCAGTGCTTGTACATGCGGTAATGCAGAAAGTACTGGTTGATGGCGGTCAGTTCGTTCTTGAGCTGGGCTTGCAGCCAGGAAATGACTTGTGCATCACCTTTCATGGCGACTCCTTCTCGGGCAGTTGTTGTTCGCGTTGATTGTCCATGCTTTATGAGGCAAATCAAACAAAGTCCATGCCCGCGCGAATTGGCTGCATCTGATGCGCGTTCTCGTTTAGCTTACGTTGTTGCCGGACGGACTTCCCGCGCGAGGTTTGACTCAGTGATGACAACAAAAGCTATGAGCGTGATTGAAGGACTATTGGCTTGAACTACCTGGTTTCGGCCCACAATAGAAAGCTGAGCTGCACAGCGGTGCGGCTTGACTTCAGAAGCCGGGAATCTTGTTTGATAGGTTTTGTAAATCAATTTGATGAAATCAATCGATTGGTTTTATTAAGTGGACCGCTCTAAACTTCATCCTGTCTTCAAACACTAACCACAAGGAAACAGCAAATGTCTCTGATCAACACTCAAGTTCAACCTTTCAAGACCGAAGCTTATGTGAACCGCAACGGCAAGGGTGAATTCATCACCGTGACTGAAGAGAGCCTGAAGGGCAAGTGGTCTGTGGTGATCTTCATGCCCGCCGCCTTCACCTTCAACTGCCCCACCGAAATCGAAGACGCAGCCAACAACTACGCCGAGTTCCAGAAGGCCGGTGCCGAGGTCTACATCGTGACCACCGACACCCACTTCTCGCACAAGGTGTGGCACGAAACTTCCGACGCAGTGGGCAAGGCCAAGTTCCCCCTGGTTGGCGACCCCACACACCAGCTGACCAACGCTTTCGGCGTGCACATCCCCGAAGAAGGCCTGGCTCTGCGCGGTACCTTCGTGATCAACCCCGAAGGCGTGATCAAGACCATGGAAGTGCATTCCAACGAAATCGCTCGTGACGTGTCCGAAACCCTGCGCAAGCTCAAGGCTGCCCAGTTCACCGCCGCCAACCCCGGCCAGGTGTGCCCCGCCAAGTGGAAGGAAGGCGCCAGCACGATCACTCCTTCGCTGGATCTGGTCGGCAAGATCTAAGCCTGATACCTATCGGCTGAGCGCGCAAGTGCTCTGAAAGCCGGACGACGTTCAGGCAACTGCTGCCCGTCCGTCCGGCTTTTTTTCGCCCAGTTTTTGCTTTCATGGGCGGGCAAAGGCTTCAAAAGCACTTTGCTGCATTGCATCAACAACTCTAAATTCAAAGGAATCCACCATGCTTGACGATCAACTCAAAGCCCAACTCGCCGCCTACCTGGAACGCGTGCAGCAGCCGTTTGAGCTGGTGGCTTCTCTGGATGACAGCGAGACCAGTGCACAGATGCACGACCTGCTGAAAACCATCCAGTCCCTGCGCAGCGACAAGATTTCCCTGCGCACCGACGGCAGCGATGCCCGCAAGCCCTCGTTCACGCTGCAGCGTCAGGGTACGGCCACCCAGCTGCGTTTTGCCGGTCTGCCCCTGGGCCATGAATTCACTTCGCTGGTGCTGGCCCTGCTGTGGACTGGCGGTCATCCACCCAAGGTGGAGCAGGACGTGATCGACCAGATCAAGGCACTGGACGGCGACTTCAACTTCGAGGTCTATATGAGCCTGAGCTGCCACAACTGCCCCGATGTGGTTCAGGCACTGTCGCTGATGGCCATTCTCAACCCCAAGGTCAAGACCACGGTGATCGAAGGCGGCGCCTTCCAGAAGGAAGTGACCGAGCGCGAAATCATGGCCGTGCCCATGGTGTTCATGAACGGCAGCGTGTTCGGTTCCGGTCGCATGACCATCGAAGAAATCGTGGCCAAGCTGGACACCGGTGCAGCCTCGCGTGACGCAGTCAAGCTGTCGGCCAAGAAAGCCTTCGACGTGCTGATCATCGGCGGTGGCCCTGCCGGAGCGGCAGCCGCTGTGTACGCAGCTCGCAAGGGCATTCGCACCGGCGTGGCGGCCGAGCGCTTTGGCGGCCAGGTCAACGACACGCTGGCGATCGAGAACTACATCTCCGTGCTGGAAACTGACGGACCCAAGTTCGCCGCTGCATTGGAGGCCCACACCCGTGCCTATGACGTGGACATCATGAACCTGCAGCGCGCAGAGAAGCTGATTCCCGCTGCGCATCCCGGCGGTCTGGTGGAAGTGCAACTGGCCAACGGTGGCTCGCTCAAGGCCAAGACCGTGATCCTGTCCACCGGTGCGCGCTGGCGCAATGTGAACGTGCCTGGCGAGGCCGAGTACAAGAACAAGGGCGTGGCTTACTGCCCGCACTGCGATGGTCCGCTGTTCAAGGGCAAGCGCGTGTCGGTGATCGGCGGCGGCAACTCCGGCATCGAAGCTGCGATTGACCTGGCGGGTCTGGTGGCCCATGTGACAGTGGTGGAATTTGCCGATCAGCTCAAGGCCGATGCCGTGCTGGTCAAGAAGCTGCACAGCCTGCCCAATGTGACCGTCATCACCAATGCCCAGACCACCGAGATCACGGGTGCCAACGGCAAGGTCAACGGCCTGAGCTACAAGGACCGTACAAGCGGCGCAGAGCACCATGTGGAGCTCGAAGGTGTGTTTGTGCAGATCGGCCTGGTGCCGAACACCGAATGGCTCAAGGGCACACTGGAGCTGAGCAAGTTCGGCGAAATCATGGTGGATGCCAAGGGGCAGACCAGTCTGCCCGGGGTGTTCGCCGCCGGTGACTGCACCACGGTGCCTTACAAGCAGATCGTGATCGCCGCCGGCGCCGGTGCCACTGCAGCGCTGTCGGCCTTTGACCATCTGATCCGCAACTAAACGGCCTGCATCGCTTGCAAGGTAAGCGATGGTCGCTATTAAAAAAGGACTGCTTGGGCAGTCCTTTTTTCTTATGGACGGCCGCGAGGAGGGGGCATGGCCGCCGGGATCGTCAGGGCTGCAGCGTTCATCGGGTCGGGACAGCCGCCTGAAAACAGGCGGTGGAGCAAGCCGCAGCCTTGCGGCAAGGCCCAATTCCCGGTTTTGTAACGAATTTATTTGCGGTTGAGAATTATTCGCATATACTTTCTCCATTCAGCCAGCCAATGCCGTGCCAGCTACAGGCCGCGAAGCCTCTGACGTTTCGACCTGTGGCCATTGAGGTACCTATCAGAAGCCAGCTCTTGTCCATTTCTATGAATAAAGAGGGTTTCTGGTATGGCATCCGCCACCGCTTTGCACGCCCGCGCCATGCTGGCGCCACGCTCCAATCTCCGTCCGCTGGCTCTGGCCTGCGCACTGGCCTGCGCTGCCATCTCGGTTCAGGCGCAGCAAAAGTCTTCCGAATCCATTCAAGTTGCAGCGGCCCGCACCGACCGCAACACTCCCGTGCTGCGCGATGTGGTGGTCAGTGCCTCGCGCGACGAGCAGGACGCCGACAGCCTGCCCATGACGGTGGACGTCATCGATGCCAAGCAGATGGAGGAGGAGCAGGTCGGCGACATCCGCGAGCTTGCAGCCAAGCTGCCCAATGTGACCGTGCCGCGCAGTCCGGCGCGTTTCACGTTGGCCGGCTCTCCTACCGGTCGCGACCAGAACAGCGGCTTCAATATCCGCGGCCTGGAAGGCAACCGCGTACTGATGCTGGTCGATGGCGTGCGTCTGCCACGCAGCTATACCTTCAGTGCCAATGCCTTTGGCCGTGACTATCTGGACCTGGGTCTGGTGCAGCGTGTGGAAATTCTGCGCGGTGCCGTGCCTGCGCTCTATGGCTCGGACGGCATGGGCGGTCTGGTCAACTTCATCACCGTGCAGCCCAGCGATCTGCTCAAGGACGGCAAGACCATCGGCGGCCGCGTCTCGGCAAGCTATGACGGCTCGGACAACGGCAAGCGCCTGGGCGCAACCCTCGCGGGCAAGGCCAGCGATGAATGGAGTTGGCTGCTTTCGGCCGGTGTGGGCCGCTCCAGCGCGCTGGAGAATATGGGCAGCAATAACACCGTGGGTGCTCTGCGCACCACGCCCAATCCCGAAAAGGACAAGAGCCATTCGCTGCTGGGGCGCCTGGTCTACACGCCTTCGGCCGTGCAAAAACATGTCTTCACGCTGGAAAACGTGGACAAGCGTGCCGACTACGACCTGTTGAGCGCTCGCAGCGCCACCGTCAGTGATTCGCGTGCCGAGACCACCATGAAGCGCTGGCGCGCTACCTGGCAGGGGCAGTGGCAGCAGCTCGATACGGCACTGGCCGACGAGCTCAAGCTGATGGCAAGCTATCAAAGCTCGCGCTCGCGCGAGTTCGTGACCGAAACCCGCACCCCACCGCTGGCCTATCGCGAGCGCGATGTGACCTATGACGAGGATGCGCTGCAGCTGCACGCCCAGGCCGGCAAGACGCTGCGCTGGAGCAATGGCGTCAGCGGCAAGCTCAGCTATGGCGTCGACTATCTGCGCGGCAAGGTGGTCAACGAGCAGAACGGCATCACGCCGCCGGCAGGCGAGAGCTTTCCGCTCAAGCGCTTCCCCGACACCACGGAAACCTCGACCGCGCTGTTTGCCCAGGCCGAGCTGCACTATGGTGCTTTCAGCCTGACGCCCGGATTGAGGGCCGAGCACTACAGCATCAAGCCCAAGCAGCAAGGGTTTGGCGGTACAGCGGTCAGCAATTCGGACTCCGCCGTCTCCCCCAAGCTGGGCGCCATGTTCCAGATGAACGATGCCTGGTCGGTCTACGGCAACTATGCCGCTGGCTTCAGAGCGCCGAACGCAGGGCAGATCAATGCCTTCTTCGAGAACCCGTTCATGTTCTACAAGAGCATTCCCAACCCCGATCTCAAGGCGGAAAAAAGCAATACCTTCGAGTTGGGCCTGCGCGGCCGCATGAATGCGCTGCGCCTCGATGCCGCAGTCTTCACGGGCCGCTACAAGGACTTCATCCAGGATCAGGTGCAGGTTGCGGGCGAATACGGCGATCGCAACAACCCGGCCACGTTCCAGTCCGTCAATCTGAACCGCGTGCATATCAGCGGCTTCGAGCTCAAGGCCGACTATGACTGGGGCCGGTTTGCGGGCGGCAACTGGCGCACCAATGCCGCCTATGGCTACACCAAGGGTACGGACAAGAGCACCAACAAGCCGGTGGACACCATCTCGCCTCAGCAACTGGTGCTGGGCGTGCGCTACGACCGCTCGAATGTGGGCGTGCAGCTCAGCGCCTCGCACTGGGCAGGCAAAAAAGACAAGGATGCGCCTGATCTTTCCTCGGGCCGCCCCTTGCTCAGCCCATCCGCGACGGTGCTGGATTTGAGTGCGCAATGGCGTATCCGTCCGGGCACGCGTCTGAATGTGGGTATCTACAACCTGACCGACAAAAAGTATTCGCGCTGGGCGGATGTACGTGGCTTGAGCCGCACGACGCAGATTGCCGATGCCTATACCCAGCCGGGCCGCAATGTGCGCGTGTCCCTGGTTCAGGACTTCTGATTTTGTAGCTGAAAGCGCTTGTTTGATAAGCGCTTGAGATCTGTTTGACTCAAAAACTGCGGGAGTGTGCCATGTCTGTTTTCGAGAACGCCGCCAATGCCCAGAGTGCTTCTGGCAGTCGCGATGAGGAATATCTGCTTACCGAGGGCGAAGCCCAGCTGGCTACGGTGCTGGCGTTGATGACCGGTTTCAGCCAGGGCTGCTGTGCGGCGCACCGCGCGCCCATGGCTCAGAGGGTATCGACGCAACTGGCGCGCATGGCCGAAGGCCTGGACGGCTGTGAGCGCTCCGAGGACATGCGCCACTTTCTGCAAAAGCTGGAGCAGCGCTGGGCCTCCGTGGCCCAGGTGCTGGCCCTGCCTGAACAAGAGCCCGAAGCCCAGGCTTCGGCTCCCCGCTTTGACGACGAATTTTCCAACCCACAACCACACTGGCATCACAGCCCGGAGACCCTGCAATGAACGCCATCACCTCCCCCGAAATCCAGACCATGACCGCGGTGCAAATCCGTGAGCAATTCGCGCAAAAGCGCGAGCAAGGCCTGCGCGCCAAGGATGCGGCCGAGGCGCTGCAGCTGAGCGAAGGCGCGGTCATCGCGGCCCATGGCGGCGAGCATGAGCGCACGCTCAAGGCCGTGCCGCTGCGCGCCGAATGGCTGGACATTCTTAAAGGCCTGGAAGTCTGCGGCACCGTGATGGCGCTCACGCGCAATGAATCCACCGTGCATGAAAAAGACGGCATCTATCAGAACCTCTCGGCCCAGGGACCGGTCGGTCTGGCGCTGAGCCGCGAGATCGATCTGCGTCTGTTCTTCATGCGCTGGCATGCCGGCTTTGCCGTGACCGAGGAGTCCGCCAACGGCAATCGCCCCGCCATGCGCAGCCTGCAGTTCTATGACGCAGCCGGCCGTGCCGTGCACAAGGTGTTTGCGCGCGAGGCCACGGACATGGCAGCCTGGAATGCACTGGTGGAGCGCTTTGCCGAGCCCTCCGCAGGCTATGTGTTCCGCGAGCCTGCGGCCAAGCCTGCCGTCAAGGCCGATGCCGAGATCGACGTACCCGCGCTGACCCAGGCCTGGACCGATATGAAGGACACGCATGAGTTCTTCGAGATGCTGCGCAGGTTCGGTGCCGAGCGCCAGCAGGCCTTCCGTCTGGTGCCCCAGTACTGCGAACGCCTGAGCACCGACGCGGTCGCGCAGCTGCTGGGCGATGCGGCGGTGGACGGTGTCTCCATCATGGTGTTTGTGGGCAGCAGCGGCTGCATCCAGATCCACACCGGCCCCGTGAGCAATATCCAGCCCATGGACGGCAAGGACGGCGTGCGCTGGATCAATGTGCTGGACAAGGGCTTCAATCTGCATCTGCGCACCGACCTGATCGCCAATGTCTGGGTGGTGCAGAAACCCACCAGCGATGGCGTGGTGACCTCGGTCGAGGCCTTTGATGCCGAAGGCAACAACATGGCCATGTTCTTTGGCGAGCGCAAGCCCGGCCAGCCCGAGCTGCAAGGCTGGCGCGATCTGGTGGCAGGCCTGCCGCGCAAGACTGCAGTGGCGGAGGCCGCATGAGCACCCCAGGCATTTCTCGACGCCAGGGTCTGCACTGGCTGGGCGCGGCCGTGGCGGGTACGGCCCTGCCGGCCCTGGCACAGACCGCCGCTGCCGCGCCAGGAGCGAAGCGGCTGGTGTCGCTCAGCGGCGCACTGACCGAGGTAGTCTACCTGCTCAATGCCCAGAACCTGCTGGTGGGCACGGACACCACCAGCCTGTTCCCCGAGGCGGCGCAAAAAACCGCCAAGGTCGGCTATGTGCGCCAGCTCTCGGCCGAAGGCCTGCTCTCGCTCAAGCCCGATGCGGTGATCGCAACCAGCGAGGCCGGGCCTCCCGTGGTACTCGATCAGATCCGTCAGGCTGGCGTGCGTGTATCGCTGGTTGCGGCCAGGCACAACTGGGCCGAGGTCCAGGAAAAGGTCAAGGTTGTGGGGCGCGAGACAGGTCGTTCCAGCGAGGCCGACAAGCTGCTGGCCCAGCTCGATGCGCAGTGGAGCAGCGTCCAGGCCCAGGTGGCCAAGGCCCAGCGCAAGCCGCGCGTGCTGTTTGTGCTCTCGCACAGCGGCAGTCCGCAGGTGGCGGGCAAAGGCACGGCAGCCAATGCGCTGATCCAGTACGCGGGCTGTGTCAATGTCATCGACCAGTTCGACGGCTACAAGCCCTTGACTGCCGAAGCCATGGCCAGCGCTGCGCCCGAAGTCATCATCAACACCACGCAGGGCATTGAAGCACTGGGCGGAGAGGCTGCCTTCTGGAGGCGGCCCGAGCTGGCACTGACGCCGGCCTATGCCAAGAAGGCACTGGTGACGCTGGAAGCCAGCCATTTGCTGGGCTTCGGCCCGCGCCTGCCCAGTGCCGTGCAGGCTTTGCATATGCGCGCACTGCAGTGGGTGGCCTGAACATGAGCGCAAGCATGGGGAGCGTGGCACCAAAGCCAGCAGTCGAGCTGCCCGTCGCATCACGTTGGCGCACTCCTGCTGGGCGGCTCAGCCGCAGCGCAGCCCTGCTGCTGGGGGCGGCTCTAGTGTTGCTGGCCATGGTGTGGGGCGCGGCCAGCGGTGCCTATGCCATTGCACCGGGGCAACTGCCCGGGATTGCCTGGGACGGGCTTCGCAGTCTTTTTGGCGCTGCCGTGGACAGCGGCCCCGAGCATCTGGTCTTTCTCAATATCCGCCTGCCGCGCCTGCTCATGGGCGTGGCTGCGGGTGCAGGACTGGGGCTGGCCGGCGCATTGATGCAGGGGCTGTTTCGCAATCCTCTGGCCGACCCCGGGCTCATCGGCGTGAGCAGCGGTGCGGCCCTGGCCGCCGGCATCACCATCGTGCTGGGCGGAATGTATCTACCCTGGCTGCCGCGTCATCTGGGCAGCTGGGCCCTGGTGGCCATGGCTTTTGGCGGCGGTCTGGCCGTGACCGCCGTGGTTTATGTACTGGGCCAGGTCCAGGGCACGACCCGCATCGGCCTGATGCTGCTGGCCGGCATTGCCATCAATGCGCTGGCCGGTGCCGGACTGGGCTTTCTGAGCTTTGTATCGACGGACGAGCAGCTGCGCAATCTGCAGATGTGGCTGCTGGGCAGCCTGGGCGCCTCGCGCTGGAGTGCAGTGGCCCTGGTGTCGGCGGCTGTGGCCGTCAGCGCAGCGGCGGCGCTGGCGCTGGCCAGGCCGCTGAATGCGATTGCCCTGGGCGAAGCCCAGGCCAATCTGCTGGGCGTGGCCGTGGAGAAAACCAAGCGCCGCGCCGTGATGGTGGCGGCGCTGGCTGTGGGCGCCGTGACCGCGACCACGGGCATCATCGGCTTCATCGGTCTGGTCGCGCCGCACTGGGTGCGGCTGATTGCCGGTCCCGATCATCGCGTGGTGCTGCCGGGATCGGCCCTGCTGGGTGCGGCGCTGGTGGTCAGCGCCGATGCCGTGGCGCGCACCATCGTCAAGCCGGCCGAGCTGCCGCTGGGCGTGCTCACCGCGTTTATCGGCGTGCCGCTTTTCCTGGCCATGCTGCGCCAGTTCAGGAGCAAGGTATGAGTGCGCACCACAGGCTGTCCAGCCTCGAATGCCGCAATCTGGGCGTAGGCGTAGCCAAGGGGCCGCGCCTGGCGACGGTGGATGTGCGGATTCAGGCCGGGCGCTTTACCGCCATCCTCGGCCCCAACGGCGCCGGCAAGTCCACGCTGATGTCCATGCTGGTGGGCGAGCGCGTGCCGCAGTCGGGCCAGGTTCTGCTTGACGGGCTGGAGCTGTCCGGGCATGCGGTGGAGGGCCTGGCACGTCGGCGCTCCGTCATGCCCCAGGATTGCAGCGTGGCCTTTGACTTCACGGCCCAGGAGGTGGTGGAGCTGGGGCGCTATCCGCATCGTCACCAGCCAGGCAGCGGGGAGGCGCAGATTCCGGCGCAGGCCATGGCGCTGACCGGGGTTGATCATCTGGCGCAGCGCAGCATCAACACGCTGTCAGGCGGCGAGCGGGCTCGCACCCATCTGGCCAGGGCTTTGGCGCAGATCTGGCAGCCGCCCGCCGACGGCGCGGCGCGCTGGCTGCTGCTGGACGAGCCCACTGCCGCTCTCGATCTGGCCCATCAGCACCACGCCATGCGCCTACTGCGCCATTGGGCCGGGCAGCAGGGCGCAGGCGTGGTGGCGGTGATCCATGACCTGAACCTGGCGCTGCGCTATGCCGACGATGTGCTGGTGCTGGGCGGTGATGCCGGAGTGCATCACGGTGCGGTGCTGGATGTGCTGCAGCCTGCGCTGGTGCGCCAGGTCTGGGGCATGCAGTGCGACCCGGTGCACAGCAGCGACGGCGCGCTGCAATATATTTTTGTAGCGGATACCGCTTTGTCAGCTTGAAATTTCAGTGGACTGCATTGAATTCTGAAGCCAGTCATGCGCAGGCTGCTTCAGATTCAATATCTCACGACTTGGCTGTCACTGGCTGTCAATGTGTATGCACGGTCAGCGCAACCAGCTTGAGCACCAGCGGCCTGACCATCATTACGCAGAAAAACGCCACCGGCATGGCCAGCGCATAGGCGCTGAACACACGACGGACGTAGCCGGCATCAAAGCCGGTATTGGCCGCCACAATGGTGCAGCACATCAGGAAGGCCATGATGCCGGCCATGAAAAACGCGAAAACAAACGGCGTGTAACGCCTGTGCAGCTTCAGTGCGGAAAGTCTGGAGGAGAAGGAGCTGGAGTATGAATTCATGGGAACGATGCTGAAAATGCATTCGGCGTCATGGCGACCTGCGTTGCTGTGTCAAAGGCTTGAGGCCGAATGCATGGATGGGAAACAGGGTTGAACTGTAAGCATCAGCGGCGGCCGGCGGTAGAGGTCCGGGGCTTGTTGTACTCATAAGCAGAACTTTCGAATTCAATTGGAGATACATTCGCAGTCATGCCGAATCTGCGAGCCATAGAAACCTTTGTCAAAGCGCTGGAAGGCGGCTCCATCGCCTCGGCTGCGCGCCAGCTGGGCATTTCGCCCGCCGCTGCCAGCCAGAACATCGCGCGGCTGGAGCGCGAGCTGGGCACGCGCCTGATCACCCGCACCACCCGGTCCATGGCCTTGACCGAGGCCGGCGAGAGCTATCTGGCGCGCGTCGCTCCGGTGCTCGACGAGCTCGAAAAGGCCCAATCCGATCTCTCGCTGATTCATGGAGAGCTGCAAGGCCGCCTGCGCATTGCCTGCATGGCAGCCTTCGGCCGCCATGTGCTGGCGCCGCTGCTGCCGGCGTTTGCCGCGCTGCATCCGCGACTGGAGCTGGAGCTCTTGATCACGGACCGGCATGTGGATGTGCTCAAGGAGGATGTGGACATCAGCGTGCGCTACCGCGATGTGCTGGAGCCCGGCATGTCGGTGCGGCTGCTGGCCTCGGTGCCGCGCATTCTGTGTGCCTCGCCCCAGTACCTGCAGCAGCATGGCCGACCGCAGTCGGCACAGGATCTGCTCGAGCATCCCTGTCTGCTGTATCGGCGCGAGCGCGACGGCAGGCTCATGCGCTGGCCCTTTATGCGCGATGGCCAGCGCACCGATCCGCAGCAGAAAATTGCGGCCATAGGCAGCGATATCGATGCCCTGGTAGAGTTCGCCGCTGCCGGTGGCGGCATCGCCTGGGCCGGCAGCTTCATCGTCCATGAGGAGATGCGCAAGGGGCGGCTGGTGCCTCTGGCACTCAAGCCGGCGCGCAAGGGCCAGTTGCAGTTCGAGGATGCCCCGCTGGACTTCTTCGCCTGCTTCAAGGACCGTAAATATGTGCCGGCCAAGGTTCGCGCCCTGGTGGACTATCTGCTGCAGGAGCTGCCGCAGCAGCCCGTCCTGCGTTGAGCGAGGACAATGCGTGGCGCCTGCATTGCCCGTAGTTCTTGACGCCGGCGCGGGCTAAAGGCACGGGCTAGGTAAGGGCGGCCGAGCAAGAGCCGCCTCGCAGCGAGGGCTGCGTCCCCTTGGGGAAGCGGCGAAGCCGCTCAGGGGGAGGCTTAATGTCCCAGATGCTGCGGCAGCACTTCCTGCAAGATGGTGGTGGCAATCTCTTCGATCGACTTGGTGGTGCTGGACAGCCACTCGATGCCGCTTCTGCGCATCATGGCTTCGGCCTCGGCCACCTCGTAGCGGCAGTTGGGCAGGCTGGCGTACTTGGAGTCGGGGCGGCGTTCGTTGCGGATGCTGGACAGGCGCTCGGGCTGAATCGTCAGGCCGAACAGCTTCTTGCGATAGGGCTCCAGCGCGGGCGGCAGCTGCTTGCGCTCGAAGTCTTCGGGAATCAGCGGGTAGTTGGCCACCTTGAGGCCAAACTGCATGGCCAGGTACAGGCTGGTTGGCGTCTTGCCCGAGCGGCTCACGCCCACCAGAATCACGTCGGCGCCGCTCAGGTCGGAATGGGTCTGGCCGTCGTCATGGGCCAGCGTGTAATTGATGGCCTCCATGCGCTCCAGATATTCCTTGCTCTCGCTGATGTCGGCAAAGCGGCCCACGCGGTGCAGCGACTTCTGGCCCAGTTCCACCTCCAGCGGGCGCACAAAGGTGCCGAACATGTCGAACAGCTTGCCCTTGCAGTTGGCTTCAAGGAATTCCAGCATCTCCTGATTGACCAGGGTGGTGAAGATGATGGGCTTTCTCTTCTCCACCTCGGCCACATGGTTGATTTGGCGCACGGCCTGATGAATCTTGTCCATCGAGTCCACAAAGGGGATGCGAATCAGCCTCGGCTTGCTCTCGAACTGGGCCATGATGGCCGTGCCAAAGGTCTCGGCCGTGATGCCTGTGCCGTCAGAAATGACAAAAATTGTATGGGTATGCATGGTGCGCGCAGTTATTAGGTGGGACCTGTGCAAGCAATGCCATGTCCCGGACTCTGAATCTGGTTTGAGCCACGCGGCGCTCGCCGGCTCAGCCTACAATGGCGCCCATTATTCCCAAATTCAAGCCCATGCTCGTTGACGGTCAACATCCAGAACAGCAAAGCACTGCACTCAAGCAGCATGGGTTCGCGTGCCCTGGCCATTCAGCCCAGAGCCGCCTGCGTACCGGTTTTTAACTTTGGAGCTTCCCATGTCTCAACTGTTCGAGGCGACCGCTCTGGTCGTTCCGTTTGAAAAACTGAGAATGTCTGATGTCGAGTCCGTAGGCGGCAAGAACGCCTCGCTCGGCGAAATGATCTCGCAACTGCCCCAGGGCGTACGCGTGCCTACCGGCTTTGCCACCACGGCTCATGCATTCCGCGAGTTCCTGGCATTTGAAGGTCTGGCCGGCAAGATCTCGGCCAAGCTGGCCGCTCTGGACGTGGACGATGTCCGCGCTCTGGCCGCTGTGGGCGCGGAAATCCGCGCCATGGTGGAGAACCAGCCTTTCCCTGCCGATCTGGAGCAGGCCATTCGTGAGGAATTTGTCCGCCTGCAAGGCGGCAATGCCGAGGCATCGTTTGCCGTGCGCTCTTCCGCCACGGCAGAAGACCTGCCTGATGCATCGTTTGCCGGCCAGCAGGAAACCTTCCTGAACGTGGTGGGCATCGAAGACGTGCTGCACAAGATGAAGGAAGTGTTCGCGTCGCTGTACAACGACCGCGCCATCTCCTACCGCGTGCACAAGGGCTTCGAGCACGATGTGGTGGCACTGTCCGCCGGCGTGCAGCGCATGGTGCGCTCCGACAAGGGCGCTGCCGGCGTGATGTTCACCATCGACACCGAATCCGGTTTCGAGGAAGTGGTCTTCATCACCTCCAGCTACGGCCTGGGCGAGACCGTGGTGCAGGGCGCCGTGAACCCCGACGAGTTCTATGTGCACAAGCCCATGCTCAAGGCTGGCAACAAGGCGCTGATCCGCCGCAATCTGGGCTCTAAGCTGATCCAGATGATTTTTGCCACGCCCGAGGAAAAGGCTGCAGACGGCAAGCTGGTCAAGACCACCGATGTGGCCCACGAACTGCGCAACCGCTATTCGCTGACCGACGAGGAAGTGCAGCAGCTGGCGCATTACGCTCTGGTGATCGAGCAGCATTACGGCCGCCCCATGGATATCGAATGGGGCAAGGACGGCACCGACGGCCAGCTCTACATCCTGCAGGCGCGCCCCGAAACCGTGAAGAGCCAGGCCAAGGGCCAGGCCGAGTTGCGCTACAAGCTCAAGGGCACGGGCACCGTGCTGGCCGAAGGCCGCGCCATCGGCCAGAAGATCGGTACCGGCCCCGTGCGCCTGGTGTCCGACATCTCGCAGATGGATCAGGTGCAGGCCGGCGACGTGCTGGTGACCGACATGACCGACCCCAACTGGGAGCCCGTCATGAAGAAGGCTTCGGCCATCGTCACCAACCGCGGTGGCCGTACCTGCCACGCCGCCATCATTGCGCGCGAGCTGGGTATCCCTGCCGTCGTGGGCTGCGGCAACGCGACCGATCTGCTCAAGGCCGAAACACTGGTCACCGTGTCCTGCGCGGAAGGCGATACCGGCAAGATCTACGACGGTCTGCTGGAAACCGAAGTGACCGAGGTCAAGCGCGGCGAGATGCCCAGCATCTCCACCAAGATCATGATGAACGTGGGCAATCCCCAGCTGGCTTTCGACTTTGCCCAGCTGCCCAATGAAGGCGTGGGTCTGGCCCGTCTGGAATTCATCATCAACAACAACATCGGCGTGCACCCCAAGGCAATCCTGGACTACCCCGCCGTTGACGCCGACCTGAAGAAGGCTGTCGAGTCCGTGGCCCGCGGCCATGCTTCTCCCCGTGCCTTCTACGTGGACAAGGTGACCGAAGGCGTGGCAACGATTGCCGCCGCTTTCTGGCCCAAGCCCGTGATCGTGCGCATGTCGGACTTCAAGTCCAACGAATACCGCAAGCTGATCGGCGGCAGCCGTTACGAGCCTGAGGAAGAGAACCCCATGCTGGGCTTCCGCGGTGCAGCGCGCTACATCTCGGCCGAGTTCGGCGAAGCCTTCAAGATGGAATGCGAAGCCCTGCGCCGCGTGCGTGAGGATATGGGTCTGACCAACGTCAAGATCATGATCCCCTTCGTGCGTACCCTGGGCCAGGCCAAGCGCGTGACCGAGCTGCTGGCCGAGAACGGCCTCAAGCGTGGCGAGAACGGCCTGCAGCTGATCATGATGTGCGAAGTGCCTTCCAACGCTGTGCTGGCCGATGAGTTCCTCGAATACTTCGACGGCTTCTCCGTGGGCTCCAACGACCTGACCCAGCTGACTCTGGGCCTGGACCGCGACTCGGGCCTGGAGCTGCTGGCCGCCGATTTCGACGAGCGTGACCCCGCCGTCAAGAAGCTGCTGGCTCATGCCATCAAGGCCTGCCGAGACCAGAACAAGTATGTGGGCATCTGCGGCCAAGGCCCTTCGGATCACCCCGACTTCGCCAAGTGGCTGGCCGACGAAGGCATCTCGTCCATCTCTCTGAACCCTGACAGCGTGGTTTCCACCTGGCAGAAGCTGGCTGAATAAGCCTTGCGCATCGGCATGCAGACGCATCACGCGCCCGTGCATGACGATGCTGTGTCGGATGCTCCGCGACAGGCATTCGATGCTTTGGGCAATCCGGTGGAAGTCACGTTCCCGCCGGATCTGCACGATACCTACCACCTGAGACTCAAGGCCTTGCTGCTGACGGTCTGGGTGGTATTTTCATTTGGTATCTGCTACTTTGCGCGCGATATCCAGGCGCTGGTGCCCGACTGGCCCGTGGCCTACTGGATGGCGGCCCAAGGGGCGGTCCTGATGTTCCTGCTCATCATCGTGGTCTATTGTGTGGCCATGGATTATTTTGAACGCCAGCAGGCGCGTGACGAGGCGCGCAAAGCGGCTGAGGCTCACGACGCCTCCTCTGCCGCTTCCGATCTTCATGCCTGAGCGGCCAGTTCTGAGCCGTGCCTATCACTGGCGGCTGCATCGCATCCTGTTTCTCTATGTGCTGGGAACGGCAGGCTTTCTGCTGACCATGCTCTGGGCCGAGGAGCGCGGGCTCTCTCGCCACTGGATCGGGCCCATCTTCCTGTTCTCCACGGTGATGGTGTACGCGGCCATCGGCGTGTATTCGCGCACCAGCGATGCCGAGGAGTATTTCGTCGCCGGCCGGCGCATTCCGCCTTTCTACAACGGCATGGCGGCCGCTGCCGACTGGATGAGCGCAGCCTCCTTCATCAGCCTCTCCGGTGCGCTTTATCTGCAAGGCTTTTCTGGAACCGGCACGCAGCCCGGCGGACTGGCCTATGTCCTGGGATGGACGGGCGGGTTCTGTCTGGTCGGCATGCTGATTGCACCCTATCTGCGGGCCATGAATCTCTATACCGTGCCGGATTTCTTTCAGGCGCGCTATGGCGGACGTTGGCCGCGTATTATTGCTGCGCTGGCGGCCATCACCTGTTCCTTCACCTATGTGGTGGCGCAGATCTATGGCGTGGGCCTGATTGCTGCGCGACTGACCGGCGTGCAGTTCGAGATCGGCATCATGCTGGGGCTGGGCGGCGTGCTGCTGTGCTCGTTCCTCGGCGGCATGCGGGCGATCACCTGGACCCAGGTGGCGCAATATGTGGTGATCCTGCTGGCCTTCATGCTGCCTGTCTCCTGGCTGGCCTACAAACAGCTGGGCAACCCCTGGGCGCAGCTGGCCTATAGCCAGCAACTGGGCAAGATTGGCGCCATGGAGCAGCAGTTGCTTTCCTCAGAGGCCGAGCAGTCGGTGCTGGAGGCCTATCGCACCCGCGCTCAGGTGCTGCAGGCCAAGCTGCGCGATGTGCCCAATGTGCTGGCGGCCGAACGCCAGGCACTGAGCGAGCATATCCGCGAGCTGCGCACCAGCAGCGGCAATATCGGCGCCATCATGGCCGCCAGCCGGGAGCTGGCCGCCATGCCCAAGGACGAGGCGGCGGCGCGCGAGCTCTGGAGCCGTGAGTTGCACGAGGCCTATGAGCGGGCCAAGCCGCTGGGCGGCATGCCGCTGCAAAGCCAGCCTTTCGCGGGGGATCCGGATGGCTCGCCGGCCGAGCGGCAGGCCTATGAGGAAAGTCGGCGCAATTTCCTGGCGCTGATGTTCTGCCTGATGGTCGGCACGGCCGGGCTGCCGCACTTGCTCACGCGCTATTTCACGGTTCCCTCGGTGTCTGCCGCACGTACCTCCGTGGCCTGGTCGCTGTTCTTCATCGGGTTGCTGTATCTGGGGGCGCCAGCCTTGGCCGTACTGGTGAAGTACGAGGTCATGAGCAATCTCGTTGGCACGCATTTCGATGCCTTGCCAAACTGGATAGCGCAGTGGTCAAGGGTGGACGCCTCGCTGCTGTCGGTGGAGGACATCAACGGCGATGGCATTTTGCAGTTCGCCGAAATCCGCATGGGGGCCGACCTCATCATGCTGGCCACTCCAGAACTCGGCGGCATGCCTTATGTGCTCTCCGGGCTGGTGGCTGCGGGCGGGCTGGCGGCGGCCCTGTCCACGGCCGACGGTCTGCTGCTGACCATCAGCAATGCCCTGGTGCGGGATCTCTATTTCCAGGAGCGCCAGCGCCTGGATACGCGCAAGCGCCGCATCTCGCCTGAACAGCGCGTGATTCTTTCCAAATTCGCATTGCTGCTGGTGGCTCTGTCGGCGGCGTTTGTGGCGGCGCGGCGCTCTTCGGACATTCTTCCCATGGTCTCTGCCTCCTTCTCTCTGGCGGGCTCGGCTTTGGTGCCGGCCATGGTGCTGGGCATCTTCTGGCGTGGCACCACGCGTCGTGGTGCGGTGGCCGGCATGTTGCTGGGCCTGGCCGTGACGCTTTACTACATGGCCTCGCACGTTCCAGGCCTGCAAGGGGTGCTGCCATCGGTCCTCCGTGGCGAAGCGCTGTGGTGGGGTATTCAGCCCATCTCGGCCGGAGTGTTTGGCGTGCCGGTGGGCTTGGCCACCACATTGCTCGTCAGCTGGTGGGAGCAGCGGCGGGCGAGAGTTTGAAAAACTCTTGATTGGATGGCCTTCAGCGATCTTTTGGGTCGGGTTCGAGGCAGTTTTCTGCTGAATATCCGCCGTGAGCTGATCTGGAGCATGGGCGGACCAGGCTTGCAGGAAAACCCGCTTTTCAGCTCCAGCCATAACTGCCACTCTGCAGGGCGGGAAGCAATTCAATGCACAGAGGGCGGGGTCGATGTATCTAGTCAAAACACCCGAGGGTCAGCTGGCCTTCAAGGAGCGCCATGCCGATTTGAGCCAGCGGCTGCGCTCGGCCTTTTTGCTGTTTGACGGTCGTCGCAGTCTTATGCAGGTGCTGGAGGCGACCTCGGCGCTGGGGGTGAACAAGGACGATATTCTGGCGCTGGTCGGCAAGGGCTGGCTGGCCACAAGAGAGTCGTCCGTCGCGGCTGATGCTGCAGCACAGGCCCATGCATCTTCGCTCTCAAAGAGCAGTTCGGCATCGTTGGCAACTGCTGACGTCGACCCTGGCAGCGCCCAGAGGCGCTACCAGAGGGCCTATCCGATAGCGGTGTCCATCACGGGGGCTCTTGGGCTCAAGGGCTTCCGGCTGAATCTGGCGGTGGAGGCGGCCATGGGTTATGAGCAACTGGCAGCGCTGGCTCCACGCATACGAGATGCTGCGGGTGACAAGGCCTATACGTCGTTGTACAGGGCGCTGTTTGAGGCGGATGAGACATGAGCACCATCTGTGCCGAGCCTCTCGCAAAGAAAAAAGCGGCTTCGGAGAGCCGCTTTTTTGATGAACCAGCCTGTTTTTAGACAGCCAGCAGTTCCACGTCAAACTTCAGCGTGGCGTTGGGCGGGATCACGCCACCGGCGCCGCGCGCGCCATAGCCCAGGGCGGCGGGGATCAGCAGCGTGCGCTGGCCGCCCACCTTCATGCCCTGCACGCCCTCGTCCCAACCCTTGATGACCATGCCGGCGCCCAGGGGAAAGACGAAAGGATCGTTGCGGTCCTTGCTGGAGTCGAACTTGGCGCCTTGCACGCCATTGTTGTAGAGCCAGCCGGTGTAGTGCACGGTCACGTTCTGACCGGCCTTGGCTTCGGCGCCTTCGCCCACGACGGTGTCTTCGTATTGCAGGCCGGAGGCAGTAGTGTTGAATGCCATGATGATTTCCTTTCAGCGCAAAGCAGAAAAAGGCGATGGAAAAAGGGCCCGCCAAGCACGCTTGGGGCCCTTGGATGATAGTGGTGCACCCGCTTGCTGCCAGTCCCCCGGCCGCAACTGCGGCAAGGTTTACTTCTTGGCGCGCGCGGCAACCCAGCGGTTGGCAAAGGCTTGTACATCGGACAGGCGCTTGAGCAGATCCTGCCCGGTCAGGGTGACGGTGTAGCCGTCGCTGCCATGCTCGAGCAGGCCGCACTCGCGCAGCTCCTTGATACGGGTGTTCAAGGTGTTGGGGGTGATGCCGCCCACACTGTCTTGCAGCAGTCGGAAGGTCTGGGGATGACCATCCCGCAAAGCCCACAGCACGCGCAGCGCATAGCGGCATTCGAGCTTCTCGAACAGCTGGTTGATGGCGGCGTTTTCCTTGGAGCTCATGGACGCTTCTCCTTGCGCAATGATGTTGTCGAGCTGGGCGCACTAGGCGCTTTCAGTGCCATGTCCAATGGACTATAGCGGTTAATTTATTTTGCTACAAGTTTAGTAGCTTCAAATCTTCGACTGCAACGCCTTGAAGTGATAAAGGCCACAAACAGCGCGCAAGTGTTGCGGGTCAGCCACGAATCAGGGAGAAGACTCGCTTGCTTCAGGGTTTGTAGCAATAGGGGCAGAACTGAAGCAGCCCTCGGGACGGGGTGGCGAGCCATGCCGGAAGTGTTAGTACTGGCTTAGGTGTTTCCGGGTGTAAAAATTGACTCTAGCCATTGATTTGTCAGAGCAAGCAGCTATGGAAATCATAGTTCCTGCTTTTGTGCCGGCATTTGCTTGAGTTGCACCAGCACCTGCAGCAGACGGTTGATCGGCGTGGCAATGCCCAGCGCCTGACCGCGCCGCACCACATAGCCGTTGAGATGGTCGATTTCCGTGGTCTTGCCGCGCGCCAGATCCTGGGCCGTGGAAGAGAGCTGTCGGGGCATGGTGCGCGCTATGGCCGCTACAGCCTCGTCCACGGAGGCCGGCAGCAGCACGCCGTCGGCCAGAGCTACGGCCTTGCACTCGGCGGCAATATCCTGCATGACGGCGGGTACGCCCTGCTGCGCGATCAGCCAGCCATAGGGCTGCTGGGTGAGGGCGGAGAGTGCGTTGTACACGCAGTTGATGATGAGTTTTTGCCAGAGTGCGGTCAGCACGCCGTCCGAGGTCTGGGTGGGGATGTTTGCTGCGCTGAACTGAAGTGCCATCTCGTCACCCTGCGGACAGGGGGCGATGAGCAGCTCGCCCCGGCCGAAGTGACGCACATGGCCTGGGCCGGCCATGGCGGTGGCGACATAAACCACGGCAGCAGCCACCGGCTGCTGACCCAGTACCAGGCGCAGGCGCCGGTCGTTGTCCACGCCGTTCTGCAAGCTCAGTACCTGAGTGTGCGCTGCCAGGTGGGGTTTGATCTGTGCAGCCGCTGCTTCGGTGTCGGTGGATTTCACGCAGAACAGCACCACATCGGCGCCTGCCACGGCACTGGCTTCGGTGCTGGTGGTGATGGGGATGTTCAGATCTTCTGTCGCCGTCTGCAGTCGCAGCCCGTGCTGGCTGATGGCCTGCATATGCGATGCTCTACCGATCAGCGTGACCGGGTGGCCGGCGCGAGCCAGCAGAGCACCAAAGTAGCAGCCCACCGAGCCCGCACCCATGACGGCAATGGACAGGCGGGGGGAGGCGGCGGTGTGGTTGACCATGTTCATGAGGCTATCTCGCAAAGAGGCTCAGCTCTTGAGCTTGAGCAGATAGGTCATCAGCTGGGCAGTGGAGGTTTCGACCTCCAGAAATTCATGTAGTGCCTTGCCGGTTTGCCAGGAAGAGTTCCAATTATTGCTGACCAGGGCTTGCTTCCAGCTGTCCTGGTTGCTTGCATGGTCGATAGCAGCCAGCAGTTGTTGGGCGCGTTCTGCCGGCAGATTCTTGCCTGTAAAGACGGCACGCCAGTTCGACATTTCAGCATCCAGACCCTGGTCGCGCATGGAGGCAATGCCGAACATGGCACGGCGTGACGAAACACCGAGGGCGCGCAGTTTGCCCGCCTGCAAGGCTTCTCTGAACTCGCTGTAACCCGAGATTCCCACCTGCACCTGCTTTTGCAGCAGGGCCTGGAGCACATCGTTACCGCCGGCAAAGGGTTTGTATTGCAGTTGCTCCGCATTGGCCTTGGCCAGGCGGGCCAGCATGCCTGCGTACATATGGTCCACACCGCCTGCAGAGCCTCCGGCAATGGTCAGTGCCGGCAGGTTCTCGCGCATGGCCTTGGCCAGTGCCTTGGGGTTGGCAAGCGGCGAGTCGGTGGGCACGGCCACCACCAGATAGTCGCTGGTCAGGCGCGCCAGGGGTTGCACCTGCTGCAGCTCTGCTGACTTCTTGTTCAGTGCCAGGGCGCCGACCATGACCATGCCGCCGATCAGCAGGCTGTTGGGGTCGCTGCCATAGCGTTTGGTGTACTCGGCCAAGCCTATGGTGCCGCCCTTGCCGCCGATGTTTTCATAAACGACCTTGTCCACCGTGCCGCAGCTGGTCAGCACTGCGCCCAGGGCGCGGCCAGTCTGGTCCCAGCCGCCGCCGGGGTTGGCGGGGATCACGATACGCAGCTGCGTGCCAAGGCGCTG
The DNA here is from genome assembly GCF_040187805.1 of Comamonas sp. wu1-DMT. NCBI lineage: Bacteria > Pseudomonadati > Pseudomonadota > Betaproteobacteria > Burkholderiales > Comamonadaceae > Comamonas > Comamonas sp. wu1-DMT. Next base: position 16,753 of record NZ_JBANEM010000016.1, on the reverse strand, counting down.
GGGAGGATTGGCGATGGCTGCAAAAGGTGTAGACAGCAAGGCAGCGGAATAGCTTAGCCAGTGGCGGCGTGTCAGGGCATTGTCCGAGTGGGGGGTATTCATGTCTGTCTCCGTTGTTATGTGTCTTTTGGTGTGTTTGGCCGCAAGCGAAGGCTTGCTGACCTGGGCTGCATGCGAAAAAGCCCCGACCTGGGCAGGTCGGGGCTTTGAGTAGCAGGGAACCGGTGAGCCGGTTCCTCGGACTGACTTTACAGCGAGTCGATGAAGCTGCGCAGCTTGTCGGAGCGCGAAGGGTGCTTGAGTTTGCGCAGCGCCTTGGCTTCGATCTGACGGATGCGCTCGCGCGTCACGTCAAACTGCTTGCCGACTTCTTCCAGCGTATGGTCGGTGGACATTTCGATACCGAAGCGCATGCGCAGTACCTTGGCTTCGCGAGGCGTCAGTCCGTCGAGAATGTCCTTGACCACATCGCGCAGACCGGCCTGCATGGCGGCGTCGATAGGCGCCGTGTTGTTGCCGTCCTCGATGAAGTCGCCCAGGTGGGAATCGTCGTCGTCGCCGATGGGGGTTTCCATCGAGATCGGTTCCTTGGCGATCTTCATGATCTTGCGGATCTTGTCCTCGGGGATCTCCATCTTGGCTGCCAGGATGGACGCATCGGGCTCGAAACCAAACTCTTGCAAGTGCTGGCGCGAGATGCGGTTCATCTTGTTGATGGTCTCGATCATGTGCACGGGGATGCGGATCGTGCGGGCCTGGTCGGCGATGGAGCGCGTGATGGCCTGACGAATCCACCAGGTTGCATAGGTCGAGAACTTGTAGCCGCGACGATATTCGAACTTGTCCACGGCCTTCATCAGGCCGATATTGCCTTCCTGGATCAGATCCAGGAATTGCAGACCGCGGTTGGTGTACTTCTTGGCGATGGAGATCACGAGACGCAGATTGGCCTCGATCATTTCCTTCTTGGCATCGCGGCTGGCGCGCTCGCCGCTGTTCATGCGCTTGTTGATGTGCTTGAGCTCTTCCAGAGGCACGACCACGCGGGCCTGCAGGTCGATCAGGTTCTGCTGCAGCTCCTGCACGGGCGGGATGTTGCGCTCCAGCACGGCGCTGTAGTTCTTGCCTGCCGCCACTTGCTTGATGACCCAGTCCAGGTTCAGCAGATTGGGCGGGAAGTCCTTGATGAACTGCTCCTGGGGCATGCCGCACTTGTCAACGATGATCTTGCGCAGCTCGCGTTCCTTCTTGCGCACGTCGTCCACCTGGGCGCGCACCAGATCGCAGAGCTTCTCGATCGTCTTGGCCGTGAAGCGAATGGTCATCAGCTCTTCGGTGATGGCCTTCTGCACCTTCATGTATGCCTCGGTGCCGTAGCCTTCCTTGTCATACACCTTGTGCATCTTGTCGAAGAGCTCGCGCATGGAGTCAAAGCGACCCAGGGCTTCGTTCTTCAGCTCTTCGAGCTTCTTGGTCAGAGCCTTGGAGCCGCCCTTGCCGTCGTCGTCGTCTTCTTCGTCGTATTCGTCGAAGTCTTCCTCGGCCACATAGTCGTCGTTCTCGTTGGCATTGACGAAGCCGTCCACCACGGTGGAGATGACAACCTTGCCTTCGCGGATTTCCTCGGCCATGTTGAGGATTTCGGCGATGGTCGCGGGGGAGGCCGAGATGGCTTCCATCATGTCCATCAGACCGCCTTCGATGCGCTTGGCGATTTCGATTTCGCCTTCGCGTGTCAGCAGTTCGACGGTGCCCATTTCACGCATGTACATGCGCACGGGGTCGGTGGTGCGACCGAATTCGGAGTCCACGGTGGACAGAGCCGCTTCGGCCTCTTCTTCCGCTTCTTCTTCGGTGGTCGCCGACTGGCCGGTGTTGTTCAGCAGCAGGGTTTCCGCATCGGGAGTCTGCTCGTACACGGCCACGCCCATGTCGTTCAACATGGAGATCACGACTTCCAGCGTTTCGGCATCGACCAGCTTGTCGGGCAGGTGGTCGTTGATTTCGGCGTGGGTCAGGTAGCCGCGGGTCTTGCCCAGCTTGATCAGCATCTTCAGACGCTGACGGCGGGTGTTCATTTCCTCTTCGGTCAGAACAGTCTCGTCCAGGCCGAATTCCTTCATCAAGGCGCGTTCCTTCGCCTTGCTGATCTTCATGCGCAGAGGCTTGGCCTTTTCGGCAGGAGCAGCAGACGCTTCGGTCGATGCCTCCTCTTCGACTTCGCCTTCCAGATCGCTGTCGATATCCGACAGGTCTGCATCATCCATGTCCTCGTCGGCCTCCTTGGCCTTGGGCTTGCGGCCGCGCTTGGCGGGAGCCTTGTCGGCATCGGCACTGGCAGCAGGGGCCTTGACGGCGGCGGCCTTCTTGGCAGCAGGGGCCTTTTTGGCGACAGTCTTCTTGGCGGCAGGAGCGGCAGCAGTGTCGTCGTCTTCTTCGGCCTTCTTGCGGCCGCGCTTGGGAGTTGCCTGCGCCAGCAGCGCATCGGCCATGGCTTTGAGTTCGGCTTGTGACTTGGTAACCACGGTGGTGTCTTTCTTTGCTTCGGCTGCAGATGCAGCACTCTTCTTCACAGCAGGCTTGCCGGCACTGGCCTTTTTCGCGGGCTCTGCTGCGGAAGTGGAAGTTTTAGAGGTCTTGGGCTTTGCTGAAGCTTCTGGGGCCTGCTTGGACTTCACGGACTTTGAAACGGGCATGAACACCTCTCACGGTACGAACACACACAAACACACAAAGGAAAACGGAAAATGCAAACAAACGCCATGAAAGCTGGCGCAAGAACAGGCCTAGCCTGTCCGGTGGAGCACAAAGACTCCATGGCAAGATGTTGGGGCGATCATTTGGTATGCAATCCTTGCGAGAAATGGGCCATGCAGTTGCTGCCATCACGTGATTTCTTCACGGTGCCCGGGTCGGAGGTGTTGCTGTCGCTCTTGCCTATATCCACTAAATTATACCTTTTTTAAAGATGTCAAGAGGTGGAGCTAATAATTACAGATAAATTTTTTCGCCGCTGTTGAAACTCAATGTAACGTCTTGCCGCGGTGGGGTCCGTAGCAATTTCCTTGAGGGCCTTGGCTTCTTCGCGCTTGAGGTGATCCACCAGGATCAGATTGAGAGTGCCGCGCAACTCCTTGCGCAACTCGTCCACCTCGCCCTCGGGGTTGGCATGGGCGCCGCTCATGAGCTTTTGGGCCAGCGGCTCGCAGGGAGAGCCTTGCAATTGCTCGCGCAGCACTGCCCAGGAGCGCGGGCCGGATTCGGTGAACTGGGCTTCCAGCCAACGGAACAAGGGGGCATGGCTTTGGTTGCAGCGAGCCAGGGCATCGAAGTCCTCATGGGTCATCTCTTCCATGAACTCCATGTGACACATCAGCAGGCGTGCGGCCTGGTCTTCGCGGCTGACCGGCGTGGGGCGCGGGCCCAGCTGCGGCGGGTTCCAGTCCTCACCCTTCTTGCCCCAGGGTTTGCGCTGGCGGCCGAATTCCTTGCGGCCCGGCCAGTTGCCACCGCTGCCCTGGCTCGGATAGGAGGGAGCCGGTGCCGCGGCATCGGCCCAGTCGGGAGCGCTTTCCCAGTTGCCCGCAGGCGCATCCCATTCCGGTGCCTGAGGGCCGGGGGGGCGCAGGCGCGCGGCGGACAATGGGGGCGGTGCGTGCCGCCTCCTGCGCCCAGATATCGGAGAGGTCGCGCGAGTCCAGCTGAGCCAGGGCTGCGATTTCGGAGAGCAACTGGCGCTTGAGCGCGCCGTCGGGCAGCAGCGACCACAGCGGCCGGGCGTTGCTGGCCATATGGGCCCGGCCTTCTGTCTGTCCCAGGTCGCAGCCTTCGCTGGCCGATTCGATGAGAAAGCGGCTCAGCGGCGTGGCATCGCCCACATAGCGCGAGAAGGCCTCGGGGCCGAATTCGCGGATGAAGCTGTCAGGGTCATGTTCTGAAGGCAGGAACAGAAATTTGATGGAGCGCGTGTCCGTCGCCAGTGGCAGGGCCGCATCCAGCGCCTTGCGGGCGGCGCGCCGCCCCGCCCCGTCACCGTCGAAGCTGAAGACCACGGCATCGGTGAATCGAAACAGCTTTTGCACATGCTCGGGCGTGCAGGCCGTCCCCAGCGTTGCAACGGCATTGGCAAAGCCCAGTTGGGCCAGTGCCACCACGTCCATATAGCCTTCTGTGACCAGGGCGTAGCCCATGTCGCGCAGGGCCTGCCGGGCCTCGTAAAGGCCGTAGAGTTCGCGCCCCTTGTGGAAGACCGGGGTTTCGGGCGAGTTCAGGTATTTGGGCTTTTCATCGCCGAACACTCGCCCGCCAAAGCCTATGCACTCGCCCTTGACATTGCGAATCGGGAACATGAGCCGGTCGCGGAAGCGGTCATAGCGGCGACTGTCGTCCTCGCCCACGATGACCAGCCCGCATTCTTCGAGCTGCGGGTTGTCGTACTCGGCAAATACGCTGGCCAGACCATGCCAGCCTGCAGGGGCATAGCCCAGGCCAAAGCGCTTGGAGACTTCGCCGGAGACGCCGCGCTTTTTCAGATACTCGATGGCTTTCGGAGCTGCCTTGAGCTGCTTGCGATAGGACTCGCCGGCTTTTTCCAGCAGATCACTCAGTGTTTCCGCCTTTTGCTTTTGCTGAGCCTGGCGCTGGCGCTCGGCAGGACTGATGTCGTCCTGCGGCACTTGCAGGCCGCATTGGTTGGCAAGCTCCTGCACGGCTTCGACAAAGCCCATGCCGGCATGCTCCATCAGAAAGCCGATGGCATTGCCATTCTTGCCACAGCCAAAGCAGTGAAAGAACTGCTTGCTGGGGCTGACGGTGAAAGAGGGCGACTTCTCGCTATGGAACGGGCATAAGCCCATGAAGTTGGCGCCGCCCTTTTTGAGCTGCACATAGCGGCCCACGATGTCGACCACGTCGACGCGGGATAGCAACTCTTGGATGAATGATTGGGGAATGGCCACCCGCGTATTCTGCCTTTTTCGGCAATGGCCGAGGGCGCGGCAGGAATGGGGCAGACGGGCAAAAAAAAAGCCTGCACCCATGGGTGCAGGCTCAGGTCTCCTGATGCCTGGGTCATTGCCAGGCTCTCCTCTAAAACGTCTCCTCCGCCACTCAGTCTTGAGGCTTGCGACCGGCTCCGTGCGGGCAGAGATGCCGGTCTTGCATTGCCGATGCAGGCAGTCATGTACTCAAAACATGTGCGCATTCTAAAAGCGATTCGAAGTCCTGGTGATTGGTCTGTCAGATAAATGATGTCTTATAGATGACTTGCATGAGTTGGCCCTGCCTGGGGAATGAGGGGATTTTTCAATAGGATTCCATGTGGTTGATTTCAAATGAATTTATCGATTTTCAGAAGCTGTTGAAAGTACTGTCTCGCTGAATGACCTTTTGCATTGCTCTGGTTTGTCTGCGGATGTCGCATGCCGGTTTGCCGGCGCGGTGCAGCCATTTCGGGCGCAACTGCTTGATCCCGATCACAACAAGCCTGCATGGCGCTCGGTTGTAAGCCTGGCGTGACGGATGCTGGAGTACAAAACGCTCAGGAGACAAACATGACAAGTTCTTTCGATCTGAACCTCGCCCCAAATACTGCCAACCATGCCGCGCTGACGCCGCTGGGATTTATTGCCCGCACGGCCGAGGTCTACCCCGAGCGCCTGGCCATTGTTCACGGCGACCTGCGCCAGAGCTGGGCGCAAACCTATGCGCGTTGCCGTCAGCTGGCCAGCAGCCTGCAGAAAATCGGCATTGGCAAGAACGACACCGTGGCCGTGATGCTGCCCAATACGCCGCCCATGGTGGAGGCGCACTTTGGCGTGCCCATGGCCGGTGCCGTGCTCAACACGCTCAATACCCGGCTCGATGCCGAGACCCTGGCATTCATGCTGGATCATGGCGAAGCCAAGGCCTTGATCGTGGACCCCGAGTTCGCGCCTCTAATGGCCAGGGCGCTCAAGCTGCGCCAGAGCACCGTGCCCATTTATGTGATCGAGGTCGAAGACCCGGTTTACGGCGAGGCGGCCGAGCAGATCGGTGCCATCGACTACGAGAGCTTCGTGGCCCAGGGCGATGCCGGTTTCGATTGGCAGTTGCCCGGCGACGAATGGGATGCGATTGCGCTGAACTACACCAGCGGAACCACCGGGAACCCCAAGGGCGTGGTCTACCACCATCGCGGCGCGCACAACAACGCCATCAGCAATGTGCTGGAGTGGGACATGCCCAAACATGCCGTCTATCTGTGGACGCTGCCCATGTTCCACTGCAACGGCTGGTGCTTCCCCTGGACGGTGGCCGCACGCGCGGCGGTCAATGTCTGCCTGCGACGGGTGGATGCGCAGGCGATTTTTGATGCCATCCGCAACCATGGCGTGAGCCATTACTGCGGTGCGCCCATTGTGCACAGCCTGCTGGTGAATGCGCCGGCTGCCATGAAGCAGGGCGTGCCCGCCGGCGTCAAGGCCATGGTGGCAGGGGCAGCGCCGCCCGCATCGATGATCGAGGGCATGGAGGCCATGGGCTTTGACATCACCCATGTCTATGGCCTGACCGAAACCTATGGCCCGGCTACGGTCTGCGCCAAGCATGAAAGCTGGAATGCGCTCGATATCGGCGAGCGCGCCCGCCTGAACTCGCGCCAGGGCGTGCGCTACCACCTGCAGCGCTCTGCGGCCGTGCTGGACCCCGAAACCATGCAGCCCGTGCCGCACGACGGCCAGACCATGGGCGAGATCATGTTCCAGGGCAATATCGCCATGAAGGGCTATCTCAAGAACCCGCAAGCGACGCAGGAGGCTTTTCGCGGCGGCTGGTTCCACAGCGGCGACCTGGCCGTGCAGCATCCCGACGGCTATATCCAGATCAAGGATCGCAGCAAGGACATCATCATCTCGGGCGGCGAGAACATCTCGTCCATCGAAGTGGAGGATGTGCTCTACCGCCACCCCGCCGTGTTGGCTGCGGCCGTGGTGGCCAAGCCCGATCCCAAATGGGGCGAGACGCCCTGCGCCTTCATCGAACTCAAGGCCGGAGCCGAGACCACGGCCGAAGACATCATTGCCCACTGCAAAAAGCATCTGGCCGGCTACAAGGTGCCGCGCGCCGTGGTGTTTGGCGAGCTGCCCAAGACCAGCACGGGCAAGATCCAGAAGTTCGAGCTGCGCAAGCAAGCAGGCTCGGCTTCCGCGATCTCGGTCTGAGATCCCGCAGTTGACTCCAAGGTCCGATGCCTTAGTTCTGTGGGCAGCGGGCTCTGGGTGTCTGCCGGTTCAGCAAATTTGATAGCTGCTAGCGCTTGTTATTCATAGAACTTGGATGGTTTTCAATCTGAAATCTATGAATGGCAAGCGCAAGAAGCTCTGAATTAGATAGTACCAACGGGGGCGGCGCGTCAGGCCAGCTCGGGCGGTATGCGCTGCCAGCCTTCGGGCGTCACACGCAGCACCTCGGCGCGACGCGTATCGGCATCGATATGCCAGTCGCTGAGCACGACGCGCCATTGGTCATTGCCCAGTGCGTGGTCGGCGGGCTGATGAGTGTGGCCGTGAATCAGCCAGGGCGCTTGCGCGGCCTGCATCCAGGTGGCACTCATCTGCGCGTCGGCATCTGCGTAGGGTGCGCCGCTTTGCTTGCGTTGCTCGCTTTCGCTGCGTGCCGATCTGCCGATCGCGCGGCGCACGGCCAGGGGCTGGGCCAGCAGTTGCTTCTGCCAGGCGGCGGAGCGCGAAACAGCACGGAATTGCTGGTAATCCACATCGTCAAGGCACAGCGCGTCGCCATGGCTGAGCAGGATGCTGGTGCCTGCCCACCGCAGCACCGTGGGGTCGCAAAGGCCGGTCATGCCGCTTCGGCGCAGAAATTCGTCACCGGCCAGAAAGTCGCGGTTGCCGACCATGAAGAACAGCGGGCGCTGCTGCGCCGCTTCGCGTAGCACGGCAGCGCATTCGGCTTCGAAGCTGCCGGGCTCATCGAGTGCATCGTCACCCACCCAGACTTCAAACAGATCGCCGAGGATAAAGATGGCGTCGGCCGTGCTGCGTGCCAGATAGCTGCACCAGGCTTCAACCGTCTGCGGCTCCGAAGGCTGCAGATGCAGATCGGAAATGAAATCAAGCGTGCGCCAGTGGGGCTCAGCCTGGAGCTGCGCGACTTGAGGAGCGGCAGTGCGTGGATCAGAAGATTCAGCCATGAATGAAAAGTGCGCAGCCTGAAAACAATAACGGCCTCACAAAGAGACGGCAAGCAAAGGCCGCCCCGCAGCGAGGCCGTCGTCCCCCTCCGCGAAGCAGAGAGGGGGAAGGCGCGTTAGCGCCTCAGGGGGAGATTACAGGGCCACGGCCTTGTCGATCACCACGGCGTCGAAAGGCACGTCGTCGTGGAAGCCCTTGCGGGTGGTGCGCACCTTCTTGATGGCGTCCACGACTTCTTCACCCTTGACCACCTTGCCGAACACGGCATAGCCCCAGCCCTGGCCGGTGGGGGCGGTGTGGTTCAGGAAGCCGTTGTCCACGGTGTTGATGAAGAACTGGGCGGTTGCGCTGTGAGGATCGCTGGTGCGAGCCATGGCAATCGTGTACTTGTCGTTCTTCAGGCCGTTCTTGGCTTCGTTCTCGATGGGAGCCGCAGTGTCCTTCTGCTTCATGTCGGCTGCGAAACCGCCGCCCTGGATCATGAAGTTCTTGATCACGCGGTGGAAGATGGTGCCGTTGTAGAAGCCCTGGTTCACGTAGTTCAGGAAGTTCTCGGTGGACTTGGGCGCGTTCACGGCGTCCAGTTCCAGCGTGATCACGCCCTGGGTTGCGGTGTCAGCCACGTTGATGGTCACGTGCAGTTCGACTTGGGGATTGCTCATGTCTGTACTTTCTAGAGGATGGAGTAAGGAGGCGGGCGCGGCCCGGCAGGTGCAGCGCCGCCGGGTTGTTTACTTGATTTCGGTGGCGGAGAGGATTGTTACCGGCGTCGTGGGCACATTCTGGTGCATGCCACGGTTGCCCGTAGCCACGGCGCGGATTTTGTCCACCACGTCCATGCCCTTGACGACCTTGCCGAAGACGGCATAGCCATGGCCGTCGGGCTTGGGGGCGTTGAGCATGTCATTGTTCACCACATTGATGAAGAACTGCGAGGTGGCGGAATTGGGGTTGCCGGTGCGCGCCATGGCAATCGTGCCGCGGTCGTTCTTGAGGCCGTTGCTGGCTTCCAGCGAAATCGGGGCGCGTGTGGGCTTTTCGTTCAGATTGGCGTCCATGCCGCCGCCCTGGATCATGAAGCCGTCGATGACGCGGTGGAACACCGTGCCGTCATAGTGCTTGTCACGCACATACTGCAGAAAATTGGCGGCGCTCTTGGGGGCCTTGGCATCGTTGAGCTCGACCACGATATCGCCCATGCTGGTCTTGAGCTGCACCTTGGATTGCGCCTGGGCCAGGCCGGGGATGGCAAAAACAGTGGCTGTCAGCGCAATGGCAGACAGGGCCTTGAGGCTGTTTCGACGGAAATTCAGCATGGTCATATTCCTGGGTAAGTGGGCCTTGGGCAGGGCCGCAGGGATGGCGGCTGCGAAAAACAGGCTTGAGGCAGCTGAGGGCGCCGGCCGGCTTCACAAGAGGGCGGTGATTGAAAAAACGGGTTCAGCGCTGTGGAGGCAGGGCCGGGGCAGGCGTGGCGAGAGAGGTCGCAGGCTGCAGCAAGTCCTTGAGCTGCTTGAGCTTGGGGTTCAGGGCTGCGGGGCGACCGCCCTTGGCCAGGGACTGCGCATAGGACTGATAGGCCAGGCGGGCATAGATATCGCCCAGGTTCTCGTGCGCCACGGCATAGTTCGGATTGTTGCGCACGGCGGCTTCGAGCGCGGCGCGGGCGCGATCCAGGTCACCCTGGCGTGCATAGATCACGGCCAGGTTGTTATAGGGCTCGGGCAGCTCGGGATAGTCCTCGGTCAGCTGGCGAAACGCTGCAATCGCGTCCTCGGTCTTGCCGTCATTGCTCAGCGCGATGCCGCGCAGAAAACGCATCTGCGGGTCGCGTGAATTCTTGGCCAGATAGGTGTCCGCTTTTTGCAGCGCCTGCTGTGTCTTGCCGCTCTTGAGCAACTGGGCAACATCCGTGTAATCGTCGGCGTAGGCGCTACCTGCAGCGAGCAAGGCAGCCAGGGCTGCCGCACGCGCTGCGGTACTGAACAAGTTGCGTACAGGCATGTAGGTGCTTTCATGGCGCCGCAAAACTGCGCTGCGGCGGGAGCTTATACTGCGGGGAATTGTAGCTGAGGGGTGTGCGGCGCTTAGGCGTCTGGCCGGACCGGGATGTGTCTGGATGCTAGTGCGCATTTTTCAGCCTCAGGGAATGGCAGGCATGGTTTATGCATCGCAGGCATGACCAGTGCTGCTGCTCGCCACCCTCTCTCCCTATTTCAAGATTCATGAGTTTGCGTATCTACAACACGCTGTCGCGTGCACTGGAATCGTTTTCGCCGCTTGAGCCGGGCCATGTGCGTATGTACGTCTGTGGCATGACGGTCTATGACCTCTGCCACCTGGGCCATGCACGCTCCATGGTGGCTTTCGACGTGGTGCAGCGCTGGCTGCGCGCCAGCGGCTACAAGGTGACCTATGTGCGCAACATCACCGACATCGATGACAAGATCATCAAGCGAGCGGTGGAAAACGGCGAGACCATACGCAGCCTGACCGACCGCATGATCGATGCGCTGCACCAGGACGCGGATGCGCTGGGCATCGAGCGCCCCACGCTGGAGCCGCGCGCCACCGAATACGTGCCGCAGATGCTGGGCATGATCGCCCGTTTGCAGGACAAGGGCCTGGCCTATCAGGCCGGCAACGGCGATGTGAACTACGCCGTGCGCAAGTTTCCGGGCTACGGCAAGCTCTCGGGCAAGTCGCTGGACGAGCTCAACGCCGGCGAGCGTGTGGCCGTGGCAGACGGCAAGCAGACCCGCTGGACTTTGTGCTGTGGAAGTCGGCCAAGGCCGACGAGCCGGCCGATGTGAGATGGCAGAGTCCGTTTGGCGAAGGTCGCCCCGGCTGGCATATCGAATGCTCGGCCATGGGTTGCGAGCTGCTGGGCGAGAGCTTCGACATCCATGGCGGCGGTGCGGATCTGCAGTTCCCCCACCACGAGAACGAGATTGCCCAGAGCGAAGGTGCGACTGGCAAGCCGTTCGCCCGGACCTGGATGCACAACGGCTTCATCAACGTGGACAACGAGAAGATGTCCAAGTCGCTGGGCAACTTCTTCACCATCCGCGACGTGCTCAAGGAGTACGACGCCGAGACCATCCGTTTCTTCGTCGTACGCAGTCACTACCGCAGCCCGCTGAACTATTCCAATGTGCATCTCGATGATGCGCGCGGTGCGCTCAAGCGCCTCTATACCGCGCTGGACCTGGTGACGCCTGCCGAGGTGCAGATCGACTGGAGCAATCCCTATGCCGCCCGCTTCAAGGCGGCGATGGACGAAGACTTCGGCACGCCCGAGGCCGTGGCCGTGCTGTTCGAGCTGGCCGCCGAGGTCAACCGCAGCAAGTCGCCCGAAGTGGCTGGCTTGCTCAAGGCTCTGGGGGCCTGCCTGGGCCTGCTGCAGGCCGAGCCGCAGAAGTTTCTGCAGGCCGGTGCCGAAGGGGTGGACGCGGCAGGGATCGAGGCGCAGATTGCCGCACGCGCAGAGGCCAAGGCTGCCAAGAACTGGGCCGAGGCCGACCGCATCCGCAAGGAGCTGCTCGATCAGGGCATCGTCCTCAAGGACTCGGCCGCGGGCACGACCTGGGAAGCGGCCGCCAAGGGCTGAGGCTGCATGCAATATTCCATCAACTGTGTGAGCAGTGCGGAGAGTCGTGCATGAGTGCGGCCAAGCATCTGGACACCATGGAGTTTGAACAGCTGCCGCTGGTGGCTGATCTGCCCGTGCCCATGGGGCCGGCTGCGCCTTTGCCTGTAGCGCCTTTGGGGGCCGCAGCCATTGCTCAGCCTGCGGGTACAACTGCAAAGCAGGCAGTTGCGTCCAAAGTGGCCGCTCCAAAGATCCATCTGGATTTGCCTGATGGTGTGCCCGCCTATTGGGCTGAGGCCTGTCGTCAGCTCATGCGCCGCGACCGTGTGCTCAAGCGCCTGATCCCGCAACTCGGCAGCCAGGCGCTGTTGCCTTGCGGGCAGGAGCAGGCCTTTGCCACTTTGGCCCGGTCCATCATCGGGCAGCAGATTTCGGCGAAGTCCGCCAAGACCTTGTGGAACAAGTTCGTCAGGCTGCCCGCTGCCATGCAGCCCGAGCAGGTGCTCAGGCTCAAGGTGGACGATATGCGTGCGGTGGGATTGTCGGCCCGCAAGGTGGACTATCTGGTCGATCTGGCTCTGCACTTCACCGAGAACCGTCTGCACATGGATGAATGGGCTCAGATGAGCGATGAAGTCATCATTGCCGAGCTGATGTCCATACGCGGCCTCAGCCGCTGGACGGCCGAGAATTTTCTGATTTACTGTCTGGGGCGGCCCAATGTGCTGCCTCTGGATGATGCCGGTTTGATACAGGGCATCTCTCTCAATCATTTTTCGGGCGATCCTGTCAGTCGCAGCGATGCCCGTGAAGTTGCCGAGGCTTGGAAACCGTGGTGTACGGTTGCAACTTGGTATATTTGGCGCTCGCTCGAGGCGCAGCCTGTGGCTTGATGACATCTGTCCACTGGCCGATTGCAAGGATTGCAACAGGCTGGCACAAGGAGAAATACGTTGGCGAAAAAGAACTTTCTGGATTTTGAGCAGCCCATTGCCGAACTCGAATCCAAAATCGAAGAACTGCGCTATGTGCAGACTGAAAGCGCAGTAGATATCTCGGAAGAGATCGATCAGCTCAGCAAGAAAAGCCTGCAGCTGACCAAGGACATCTACAGTGACCTGACCCCCTGGCAGATCACCAAGATCGCACGCCATACCGAGCGCCCCTATACGCTCGACTATGTGCGCGAGTGCTTTACCGACTTTGTCGAAATGCACGGCGACCGCCACTTTGCGGATGACCAGTCCATCATCGGTGGCCTGGCGCGCTTCAACGGCCAGCCCTGCATGGTGATCGGTCATCAAAAGGGCCGCGATACCAAGGAGCGTACGCTGCGCAACTTCGGCATGACGCGTCCCGAGGGCTATCGCAAGGCCTTGCGTCTGATGAAGACGGCCGAGAAGTTCAAGCTGCCCGTGTTCACTTTCGTGGACACGCCCGGCGCCTTCCCCGGCATCGATGCCGAGGAGCGTGGTCAGTCCGAGGCCATTGGTCGCAACATCTACGAAATGGCTCAGCTGCAGACCCCCATCATCACCACCATCATCGGTGAAGGTGGCTCGGGCGGTGCGCTGGCCATTGCCGTGGCAGACCAGGTGCTGATGCTGCAGTACTCCGTGTACTCGGTGATCAGTCCCGAAGGCTGCGCTTCCATTCTGTGGAAGACCGGCGAAAAGGCCCAGGAAGCAGCGGACGCCATGGGCATCACCGCTCACCGCCTCAAGGCGCTGGGTCTGGTGGACAAGATCGTCAACGAGCCTGTGGGTGGCGCTCACCGCGATCACAAGCAAATGGGTGCCTTCCTCAAGCGTGCGTTGGGCGATGCCTATCGCCAGTTGACCGATCTCAAGCCCAAGGAGCTGCAGGATCGTCGCTACGACCGCATTCAGAGCTATGGCAAGTTTGCCGACACCAAGGCTGACAACCGCTGATCCCGCGGGCTTGATGCTGCTTGCGCACAATGGCTCCTTCGGGAGCCATTTGTTTTTGCCGAAGGGCTTTGAGTGAAGTGTGTTTCTAGCCCTTTTGGGGTAAGCGCTAGCTGCTATTGAATTGGAAATAGGGAGTCTGTTGTTCATGCAAGCCCAGTCAGATGCTGACTTGTTGCGGGCCTCGGCTGCTCGGGTGGATGCAGCGATGGCGGCATTCGAGCCGCCGCTGCCACTGGCCGTGGCCTTCAGCGGCGGAGCCGATTCGTCGGCTCTGCTGCTGGCCTGCCATGCGCGCTGGCCGGGGCGGGTGAGGGCGATTCATGTGCACCACGGTTTGCAGGCGGCGGCTGATGAATTTCAGCGGCACTGTGAGCAACTGTGTGCTCGGCACGGCATTGCCCTCAAGGTCTGCGCCATCGATGCGCGCAATGTGCAGGGACAAAGCCCCGAAGATGCGGCGCGCCAGGGGCGTTATGCGGCTTTGATTCAGGCGGCCCGGCAGCCTTGGCTCGATGCGCAGGGCGCTGCGCTGGATGCGGTGCGCTCCATGGCGCTGGCTCAGCATGCCGACGATCAGGTCGAGACCTTGCTGCTGGCGCTCTCGCGCGGTGCCGGTGTGGCCGGTCTGGCGGCCATGCCAGGGCATTGGCAAAGAGCAGGGCTGGAATGGTTCAGGCCCTTACTGGAGGTGCCGGGGCAGGTGCTGCGTGACTGGCTGCGGCTCAGGAGTTTGAGCTGGGTCGAGGATCCGACGAATGCCGATCCAGGCTACACGCGCAATCGCATCCGGGCTCAGTTGCTGCCGGTGTTGGAGCAGGTCTTTCCGCAGTTTCGCAGCACGTTTGCACGCAGCAGCGCCCATTGCGCCCAGGCGTCGCAGTTGCTGGATCAGCAGGCGGCGGCAGATCTGCTGCTGGTGGGGGTGCCGCCCGCCATCAAGGCATTGCAGGGTTTGAGCGAGCTGCGTCTGGGCAATGTCCTGCGTTATTGGTTGCGCACCGAGCATGGCACGACGCCGACGGCGGCCCAGCTTGCGCAGCTCATGGCGCAGCTCGGCGTTTGCACTACGCGAGGGCACCGCATCCACATCAAGGTGGGGCGAGGTTTTGTAGAGCGCCAGGGGGCAAGTCTCGGTTGGTACAATTCCTAGGTTTTGGTTTTTTTTACCTGTACGAAAACCGCCGGCGCGCCAAAACCTTTGTGATCTGCGCCGTGGCTGCTGTTTCGTCACCCTTTAGTATCCAATGGCACTGATCGTTCATAAATACGGCGGCACCTCGATGGGCTCGACAGAGCGCATCCGCAACGTCGCCAAGCGTGTGGCCAAATGGGCTCGGGCAGGTCACCAGTTGGTGGTTGTGCCCAGCGCCATGAGTGGCGAAACCAACCGTTTGCTGGGTCTGGCCAGCGAACTGGCTCCCAGCCACGCCAAGAGTTCGTACTATCGTGAGCTTGATATGCTGGCCGCCACTGGCGAGCAGGCATCCTCGGCGCTGCTGGCCATTGCGCTGCAGGCCGAAGGCATGGAATCCGTCAGCTATGCGGGCTGGCAAGTGCCCGTGCGCACCGATAGCAGCTACACCAAGGCTCGCATCGAGTCCATCGACGACAAGCGCGTGCGCGCCGACCTCGAGGCAGGTCGTGTCGTGATCGTGACTGGCTTCCAGGGCATCGATCCAGAAGGCAATATCACCACGCTGGGGCGTGGCGGCTCCGATACTTCGGCCGTGGCCGTGGCTGCCGCCCTGAAGGCGGCCGAATGCCTGATCTATACCGATGTGGATGGCGTCTACACCACCGATCCCCGTGTGGTGCCTGCTGCCAAGCGCCTGGGTACGGTGAGCTTTGAGGAAATGCTGGAAATGGCCAGCCTGGGCTCCAAGGTGCTGCAGATCCGTTCCGTGGAGTTTGCGGGCAAGTACAAGGTGCCCATGCGCGTGCTGTCGAGCTTCACGCCCTGGGATATCGATCTGGAAGAAGAAGCCAAGTCCGGCACGCTGATTACTTTTGAGGAAGACGAAAAAATGGAAAAGGCTGTCGTATCCGGCATCGCTTTCAACCGTGGCGAGGCCAAGATCTCCGTGCTGGGAGTGCCTGATACCCCCGGCGTGGCTGCTGCCATCCTGGGCCCCGTGGCTGATGCCAACATCGAAGTCGATGTGATCATCCAGAACATCTCCAAGGACGGCAAGACCGACTTCAGCTTCACCGTGAGTCAGGGCGACTACCAGCGTGCCATGGAACTGCTGCGTGAAAGCGTTGTTCCTGCACTGGGTGCTTCCGAAGTGGTGGGCAATCCCAATATCGCCAAGGTCAGCATCGTCGGCATCGGCATGCGCAGCCATGTGGGTGTGGCCTCCACCATGTTCCGTGCCCTGAGCAAGGAAGGTGTGAACATCCAGATGATCTCGACTTCCGAGATCAAGACTTCGGTCGTGATCGACGAGAAGTACCTGGAGCTGGCCGTGCGCTCCCTGCACACAGCCTTCGGTTTGGACAAAAGCGAATAATTTTCGCAACTTTCCAAAAACGAACAAAAAAGCTGTTTACAATAGCGTCATTCCGGAAACGTGACCGAGTGGCCGAAGGTGCTCCCCTGCTAAGGGAGTATGGGGTGTAGAGCCTCATCGAGGGTTCGAATCCCTCCGTTTCCGCCAAATCAAAGAAAAAGCCGCAAGGCTTTTTCTTTTTGTCAAGATCTTTTGGGTGTTGACAAAAAGTTTCAAACTTTGATTTGAGTCTGGTGAAAACAGGCTACAATGCAAGGCTTCGCTGATCGCAGCAAGCAACGAGATTCAAGATCGGGTTTTCCGATTTTGCACTCGGTTCCTTAAAAAAATACAGCCGATAAGCGTGGGCGTTTGAGGGCAAGCAGTCAGTTCTTCGGAACAAACTCTTCGGAGTTATCAAACGCTCACAAAAACAGTAATGAGGAAGAATTAATTCTTCTTGATTCCGTCAAGTGAGTGAGCAGTCGAAAGACTTTAAATTCAAGATCGAACTATAGAGTTTGATCCTGGCTCAGATTGAACGCTGGCGGC
>NZ_JBANEM010000015.1:0-125314 GCF_040187805.1 Comamonas sp. wu1-DMT | reverse complement strand
TGCCCACCACAACCTGAGCCTGGGCGTGGCCAACTCCATCGTGGCGGTGGAAGAAGGCTGCGACCGCGTGGATGCCAGCCTGGCCGGCATGGGCGCGGGCGCCGGCAATGCTCCGCTGGAGGTGTTCATCGCAGCCGCGGAACGCCTGGGCTGGAACCACGGCACCGATCTCTACAAGCTCATGGATGCGGCCGACGACATCGTGCGCCCGTTGCAAGACCGTCCGGTGCGCGTGGACCGCGAGACGCTGGCACTGGGTTACGCAGGCGTTTACAGCTCGTTCCTGCGTCACGCTGAAGTGGCTGCCGCCAAATACGGACTCAAGGCCGTGGATATCTTGGTGGAGCTGGGCAAGCGCCGCATGGTCGGGGGGCAGGAAGACATGATTGTTGACGTCGCCTTGGACTTGCTCAGAACGCGCCAAGCAACAGCAAGCTGATTTCCGCGCCCTTCCTGCTGGCCGCCACATTAACCACCTATCCACACAAGAAAGAACGAATCACGTTCTAAAAGGAGACATCATGGATAAAGCAATTCACCTTCTGATCTGCGCTTCTGTATTTGCAGCAGCGAGTGCGCACGCTGCTGAAGGGGGAGGATCTGTCTACCCCAACGGGGCGGAGAACTTTGTGGCGGGAGCGCTTCCCCCACCAGGCCTTTACGGGATCGCCTTCGTGAACCATTACGAAGCCAACCGGCTCAATGATTTCTCCGGAAAGCAGATAGGCATTCCTGGATTCAAGATTCGTGCCACAGCGATCACTCCTCGTGTCATCTGGGTTCCAGGAGTTTCGGTACTGGGCGGTGATCTCGTTGCACACATGCTTGCGCCGCTGGTGGAGGTTGAAGCCAAGATGGGCGGCCAGTCTCAAAAGAAAAGCGGGCTCGGTGACATCACGATGGGCCTTGGCGTGGGTCATCACTATGGGCCCAACCTGCACACAATCCTTGGGCTGGACGTCACGCTTCCAACCGGAAGCTATCGGAATGGAGATCTTGCAAACCTGGGCAGAAACTACTCTGCCTTGGAGCCAGTTCTGGCTGTTTCATATCTCAACAGCCAAGGCTTCAACGGTGACCTCCGCATGGGATACCTCATCAACAGCGTGAACAAGGCGACTGATTACCGATCGGGGCAAGAATTCCACCTGGACTATGCAGCTGGATGGGGGCTGGGAAATGGCTGGGTACTTGGTCTGGGCGGCTATTACCGAAAGCAGACCCAACTGGACAAGCAAATGGGAGTTGAGTTGCCCAACAGCAAAACCAGTGGGATGGCCATCGGACCGAGCATCAAATATGACAGCGGGCGCGGTTGGTTTCTAACCGCCAAATGGCAGTTCGAAAAGAACATGAAAAATAGCGCTCAAGGCAATGCGCTATGGCTTAGAGCTGCATTCCCTCTCTGATCCAGAGCCACCGCAAGGATGCTCATGGCTTGTACTCATATCGTCGCAACGCAAACTTGCACACTTGGCGCCAAAGTGAGACCGAACCCATCATCCAAGCGGACGCCTCATGGCACCGCTGAACTTAGCTGCGAGCTGACCGTCTTCATCGAGTCGATCGGCGACAGTCCTGGATCGCCAGAAGAAACAGTCGTTGACCGCGGCCTTGAGCCTTCGAAGTTCGTGCAGTTCACAGGGCCATGACCATTTCGTGCCAGGCCATGCCACCGTGGTCTGACTCCGAAAGACACTGGTACTGGAATCCCAGGCGAGAGTACAGCCCCACATGCCGCTCCTTGCACATCAGGTGGATGGTTCTCTTGTCCTCGGCGCGCATCTGCTCGACAAAGGTATGCATCATGGTGGTGGCGTAGCCGCGGCCTTGGAAAGCCGGATCGATCACCACGGACATGATGACCACGTTAGGTGCGGCGGCGTCATGCCCGACCAGCTCCTTGAACTCCTCATCAGACATGCGCACCTCGTAGGCGCAGCCACTGTTGATGAAGCCAATGATCTGTCCATCGTGTTCCATGATCAGAAAGCCAAGCGGATATTCACGGATACGTTTGGTGATCTTGGCAAGCGTGGCTGCTTCATCACCCTCGTAGGCACCGGCTTCGATGGCATAGCAGCGATCGGCGTCTTCTGGTTGGGCATGGCGGAACGTGAGATCTGGTGTCGTGGTGGAGGTCATTTCAAGGCTCATCAATCATCAATTTCATGATGCTAATTGGAATGAGTGCTGCATGTAGTGCATTGTTTTCATTGCATACTGCATATCATGCACTCTGCTTTGCGTCGTCTCGATCTCAATCTGCTGCTGGTCTTTGAAGCCCTGTTTCGCCACCGCAGTGTCGTTGCGGCAGCCGATGAGCTGGCCATCAGCCCTTCGGCGTGCAGCCATGCTCTGGCCCGACTGCGGGAGGCATTGGGTGACGAGCTGTTTTTTCGCACAGGCAGCAGCATGCAACCCACACCACGAGCCACCGAGATGGCGGAGGGAATTGCGCTGGCACTGCATACGCTTTCGGATCAGCTGGGCGACCCTGCAGCCTTCGCTCCTGGCAGCAGCACTCAGTCATTCACTTTCGCTGCGACCGACTTCACCACCTTTGCTTTGATGCCTGCGTTGATCTCCAGGATCGAGCATGAGGCTCCTCATGTGCGCCTGCGCGTGGTCCATTCGCGCCATCGGGATGCCTACAGCGACCTGGTGCAAGAAGGAGCCCATTTCGTCATGGGTTTTTCAGACGAATTCAGCCCCGTGCAAGAAGGCGTGGAGGTCTTGCAAGGACATACCGATGCCTATGTCGTCGTTGCACGCAAAGGTCATCCTCGCATCGGCAAGAGGCTCTCCATGCCGCAATATCTGGCGGAACGCCATGTCGTCGTGAAACCCTGGCAGGAAGAGAAAGGCGTCATAGACTCCGCTTTGAGCAAGGGCGGGTGGACTCGCGAGATTGCGATAGAGCTGCCCAGTGTCATGGCCGCGCCTTTTATCGTGGCGAATTCAGATTTGCTCATCACCCTTCCCCGCCTGGCGGCACTGCAGTTGGAGGCATCGGCAGCGATTGCGATCTTCAAAGCACCTTTTGAGGTGCCGTCATACACCCTGAACGTGTATTTTCAGCACCGGCATCTGAACAGTCCATGGCATCGCTGGATGCGCGCTCGTCTCGAGAGCGTATTGCGCCCAAAAGGGTGACTAAAGCGTGTGAGCGATTGACCGTTTTTGGGTCGAAAGCTGCTCTAGATTTCTGGCGGATCTCGGCCATGAGCAGACCTTTGAACGCTTTGTCTCCGCCGACTGCTAAAGGCCGGCTACAGCCGCTGAGATTTGGCAAGTCTGTGGCCGCTACCTCAGATACCAGACGTTGGCCTGCTACCTGGCCAGACGTCCGCTGTGCGCCTCAAACCGGAAACTGGCTGGACGCAGTGCACAAGACAATTGAACGACAGCTCTCGTGAACTGCGAACTGGTGCTGCCGACCCAGAGGAGACAGTCACCCTTCAACCGCAAAGCGGTCCATCGCTTGCCCAAGCCCATGGCATTCAGTGATGCTGACGGTTCCGTTAAATGGAAAACATGGGCGACGGTAACGGCCAAAACTATCCATAGATGCTGCCGGTCTTGGGATACTGTTGTTCTAGGGCTTGTTGTGTTTGCACTCCGCCATTCGGCCTAATTCAGGCTTTAAGATGAACTCATGGCATTTGATATTTACGCAGGAACTTTCGTTCGCTTCCATACCAGAGAATGGGAAAACGTCATTCAAGCTCAAGCTCGAATGGACGGCAATGAATACAGGATGATTTATGCAGGGGAAGATCAAGGCCCTCCTCGCAAAGAAGATGTTCTAGCGGCTGTAGATGCATGGAAAAGCGGCATCAATGCCGCACTCGCACCACATGGCCTGGGCCCTATCGAGTGGTCCGAAGAAGACACTCAACCGTACTATACAAACCGTCCATCTTGGGAAGGCTACTCGGCCATTCAACAGTGGGCAGCTCATTTGGAGAGGCCGAACCTCTCCGTCCCCTATCTTCTTCCTGAAAGCTACGCGAGTGGAACAGCCATGGCAAGCATCCTAGAAGACGATAAAAACCTCCATTTCAGATCCATTCTTCAAGGTGGTGTCTGGCTTCCTGGCGATTTCGAGTTCCTCTTTAAGTTTCCTGCGCTCACGGATGGTGAAATCATGATTGGTTCAACGGGTCGACTTCTTCGAGAACTCAACGAGCTAAAAGGTCGACCTCTGATATGGGATGAAGAGCTCTCTCTCCCTGTCGATAGAAAGAAGGATTCGATTGCCTTTCAGGAGGCCGCTGAATGGGCATTGCCAATCTTCACAAGTGTTATCGAGCGTGGACATGCTGCAAAAGTCCCCTTCATTCTGTCTTTCTAGAGATGCACTCTAACAATTCATTCGGGTTTCTCGCAGATCGGCCTTTGAACATTTCTGAACCTGAATACCTTTCAATGCTCACCAGGAGTTTGAAAACGTCTGGCAACAAGTGAGGGCATTTAGCGAATGCGCCTAAGTAACAGAAGAGCATCTGCTCCCAGCCGAACTGGTCATTCAACGCGGACGCCACGGCAGGCCATGCCTTCGGCATTCTCATGGCCTGCCGCGGTATCCTCCGCACTTCGTGCTCCGGCGCCGGTTAACTAGGGCATTAGACCTTGCAATGACTCTCTCAGAACTCGAAGACGGACTGCGATCAGCTCAGCTGTTCTCGGCGTGTGGCCAATTCCGCAGTGAGCCGGGCGCTATACGGCTCCAGTTGGCTATTGGCTGGGATTGGCTGCCAACCAGTCGCGACCAGCCAGACCCTATTCACGGCCTTAAGCAGCTAGATCAACTAGATGCAGCCGGCCTCAGGCCCGAGCGCCGGGCTGCCGAGATGTCTCTTGTAAAAGCCGTATTGGTGGGGCAGCGATCAGTCGAAAGCTATCCGGTGCTTATCGAGGGCCCTGATGACTACGCACAAGCTGCTCTTGCCGGCGCTCAATTCGCCGCACGCATGGCGGCCCGCGAGCTACTGCTAGAGCAGCCCGGCTTCTGGGTCAAGGTGGTGACGCTTTACATCGCCGGGTTCTGGCCATGCGGCATTCTTCCAAATCAAGATTTGGTTATTTACTAGGCCAGATCTAATAATTCATTCAAACCGAAGCCGATTTGCGGCTCGGCTTAATTAAGGCGTTGAATGTCTGCTTCTTGATTTCATCAGTGGCGGCTCATGGCCGAAGCCGGGCCAGTTGCTGGTGAGCGCAGCACCGCAAAGCTGAGCTTCGGGGCTGCATCTTGAGCGTCCGGTTCAGGACAGGCAGTCAACGTGTGCGGGCCGTCGTCAGTCGGCCAGGAGCAGACGCTGACAACCTGCCGACAGGTGACTGTATTAGGCTGTGAGCGGTCTGTCGCCGAATGGCAGACTTGATTGAGCAGTGCCACAAACCAGAGGTTCCCGATAGCAGTCGTTTGCGTCGGCCAGCAATCAACCCTAAGCGGAAATCCAACGTTGATAGTCACCTGACGCAGTAAGGGAGCCGACTGTTCAGTGAAAGCATCGGTAAAACTTCTCGAAGTCGTCACACGGGTGTGACATAAACCGGGAAAGCAGCGCATAAATTGAGATAGGTGGTCTTCGCGCCATGGCGATGCGCTGGGTACCAAGGAGTGTGCCGATGAAGGTCATCCCACAATGGACGCACCGCATGAGCGTGCGCGATCCTGCGCTCGATGCACAGCATATTGAGCTGCTGGAATTGTGTCGCGCGGTCCATGACATGGCACTGCATGGCAGGCAGAATAGCAACCTGTACGCGCAGCGACTGGATGAGATAGTCCATGCCTTGCGCAAGCACGACCAGTTCGAGATCAATAGGCTGCTGGATCGAGGGGAACATCTCCCAAAACAACTGCGCATCAATCGCGCAATGGCTTTGCATCAACTCGAAGAGTTGGCCCTCGCTGCCCCATCGCACGATGTGCCTCTAGCTAAACTCCAAACCCTGCTTTGCGGTTGGATTCCGTACCACTTGCATTAGCGAAAGTAGGCGTTCATGGTTCGCAGTGTGGCAGGACTTCCTGCCACATTTCTCACCTAAGAACTCAGGACGCTTTAGCTGCTTTTTTGGACTTCGCTGGCACTTTGCGAGGGCTGGAGTCTATCTCTTCTGACTTGGCGGGACGTCCCGTCTTGATCGACGGCACAGCCTCTAAAGCCACAAGCAGTTGCTTGTCATCCAAAGTGGACAGTAGCTTCAGACCTGCCCGCAGCAACTCACTCTTCTTGGCCAGATGGCCTTGCGCGGCGGCGCGCAATTTCAGCGCATCGATACCCTCGTATTCATCCTTTGGAATGGTGAAGCTATCGCGCACCAGCTTCGGTTTCTTGGATTTTGCATCGATAACCTTGGGAGCTTCCACCGCAACGGGGGCTGGAGCCGGAGCTTCTACTTTGGGAGCCTCGGGCACTGTTGCTGTGCTGGTGGCCTCTGTTGCCGTGATGGCCTTTGACTTGGTCGATTTCGGTTTACGGACTGGCAAAACGTGTACCTCTTAAAAACTGGATATACCGTTTATACCGTTAATTGAAAGAGCAAAAACCTTAGCGATTGCATAACGTCTGAAGTAATCTGATGCACCAAAAACTGAGCAGCTGAATCCACAGCCGAAGCCGACCCAAGCGACGGATGATTACAGCACCGCAAAGCTGACCTTCGGGGCAGCGCCTTGAGCGTCCGGTTTTGAATAGGCATTCAACGAGTACAGCCCGTCGCCAGTCGGCCATAAGCGGAACTGCCGCTGGCGTGGATCGATCGCGCAGCAATCCGGCCATTCGTCTGCTAGCGGATGTGAAAGGTGGCCAGACACCGCAGCCAAAGTCGGCTCGGCAAGGGCTCATTCACTTGGAATAGGTAAACCTCGGCGCAGCAGACGATGCACGAAGCGATGGCAGTTGGCACAGAGACATTGCAGGTCCTCTAGCCGGGTCACGTGACCCACAGGCATGAGGCCCACCTCAACTCGCGCGTGGTGAACCTCGATGCAGGCTTCTCCGTGTTCGGAGCCGAAGATTTCGACAGGATCGGTGCGACACATCTCACAGAACAAGTGACCGTGCTTCCTGATGAAGTCTGCTTTTTTTTGCCCGAGCCGCCGCAGGCTTGCGCTCGCGACTGACATGTTGCTTCAGGGTCTTTGCTCCTTCGGGATACACCTCGGCAGGGATCTCGTCTCGATCGAGGTCAAGCTCAGCCACCTCTGGTTGCATCCTGTCCTTCGGGATGATGCGATACCCGGCCTCCAGAAGAAGCCGAAAGCAAACAGAGCCCTCTCCCCCGGAAAAGTGCTTCGGCAGAATTTCGCGGCCGAGTGCACGAGAAAGAGCATGACCGAACACTGCTTTCGGAGGAAGGCGCATGCCCTCATCTGTGATGAGGTCGTAGTCGGTGGACTCGCCGAATCCGTGTGCTGCGTCATCCAAGAGGGCCACCACACTTTCGAAAATCAGATCAGGGGTAGCCTGCTTTAGCAGTTCGGCAGGAAGGCGTTCTTGGCTGCGGCGGTCACCGGAGATGTCGGGTTCGACGGCGGCAACACCAAGAGCCTGCTCAAGAACTTTCGCGGACGCTGGCGTTAGACGGCGCACTACTCGCATCGCATTGCGCTCGACCTGCCCGGAAACATGCCGATCCATAGCCACCCGATTCGCGCCACCCTCGAAGCGCAAGCTGCTCACTAACTCAAGCGACAACTCTCGAAAAGCGAACGCGGTGGCCGTGCCAACTTCGGGCCAGAGGTACTCCTGCGCCTCCCAGTTAACGCCAGGTGGCTGGCCCTCTGATGCCTTGGTGACCCTGCTCACCGTGAAGGCACCCAGCAGACGAAGTACTCCGCCCGCGATGTTTGTCACATACACACGATCGCCTGGACTGACCTTGCCGATGAAATGTGAGCCGCCAGCACCCCGGAGTGGATCACCCGGGGATAAGCCTTGCCAACCCGTAGCGCTCCAATAAATAGTGAATGAGTTTGCCATCCGTTCCCTCTTTGAGCAGTATCCTAGCCTGCGGCATACAGTGGTCCGGCAGAGCATAGTGGGCGGACTCTCCCGCAATCTAAAACTACCGGATTTAAGGCCCAGGGAACCAAGGTATGGGCACGTAAGACGTGCAGGTCAGTGACTGCTTTAGCCGATTTGTTGCCGACTTTATGCGGCCGCTTCGGGTCGATCGCAGGCCCTCGCCAACGACCGCTAACCGGCATGCAAACTTGCGGCCAAACTTTGTCTAGATTGCCAAGTGTCGAGTGACCGCTCTCGCCCAGAGCAGACGCTGGCCAGTGATCTTGCGAGCGACCGCAATGGGTCGACACGAGCCTGTCGGGGCACGGGAAAGCGGTCCTTCGAGCCAGTACACGGCAAACCGTGCAATCGAGCGGCTGGGTTCCGAGGGTGAAGGATAGGCTGCATTCAACGGCTGGTGTGCGCCGTTCCTGCCGCTCAGATGCCGGACCGTGAATGACTCAGATCAGCCTCAGCTTGGCCAACACGCAACTGGCCCCGAGCGAAAAATGGCCAGGGAGTCCCGCAACAGAGGCGGGACCAATTGTTTACGACTTTAGAGTCGCCAGTTACCAGTCTTCAAACCCGCATGGATGCTAGGTCGTTGTTTACGAGTTTATTTACCGAGAACACCAATTCATTCCACCACGCCATGCCCATCGACTCGTCTGTTGTAGCCGCTGGTTCGGTGAGTAGCAGCGGGCCATTGTGTTGGTCTGTCATGGTGGAACCTTTCCTACTTGTCTCGGCGGGCAGTTAGCACCTCGCTGTGTTTGTCAGCCATGAACTGCACGCCATGAGCCTGCCCACCCTTTGGCTGTTGAGCCGCACGGGTATGCTCAAGAGCGGACAACGGAGAACAACGCCCTGCCTATGATGCCCACTTCCTTTCGAGATCAAGCTTCGTGAAGCGTTCTACCATGAACTCGGTGAAGACCTTGATCTTGGCCGGCTGGTGGCGGCGACTCTGGTAGGCAATGTTGATTGTCAGGGGCGGCAACTCCCACTCGGAGAGCACCGGGATCAGCCGGCCCGCGATGATGTCGTCGTGAATGATGTACTGGGGCTGAATCAGGATACCCAGTCCGGCCAGGGCGGCCGCCCGTATCACCTGCCCTTCGTTGGCGTCCAGAGCGGGGGCGATGTCTATGGCACGGCTTTTCCCATGGCGACGGAAGTGCAGCACATACGGATCGTTCGCCAGGTTATAGACCAGCATCTGATGCGCAGCGAGATCCTGCGGCTCCTTGGGCCGGCCATGCTCAGTCATATAAGCGGGCGATGCCGCCAGCACGCGCCGCATCTGCGCCAGGCGGCGCACAGTGATGCCTGAATCCCCTTCGTGCTCACGCGTGCGGATGGCCACATCAATGCCCGCTTCGATAAAGCCGGGATACCGGTTCGCCGCGGTGATCTGGACCGTGAGTTTCGGGTAGCGCTGCCTGAACTCCGGAAGCGCTGGCGCGAGATGGATCATGGCGAACGAGACCGAGCTCGTGATTCGCAGCACCCCGCTCGGGTTAGCCGTTGCCGAATTGACCTCTGCTTCGGCCTCCCCCATCTCGGCCAGCATCGCGCTGCAGCGCTGATGGTAGCTGCGCCCAGCATCCGTCAGCCACAGGCGGCGTGTCGTGCGCTCCACTAGGCGCGCCCCCAAACGCTCCTCCAGGCCGCTCAGGTAACGGCTGGCTGCTGCATTGGACAGCCCCAGCTTTTCCGCCGCCCTGGTGAGGCTGCCCAGTTCAGCAACCTGCACAAACAGTTCGATCTGTGTCCAGCGATCCATGCCCGATCATTCTTCCAGTAGGTGGAAATAACATTTGTATTTTAAGTATTTTTCTTCCACTTTCAATGAAGCATCATGCAGTCATTCCAAACCTGAAGCCATCGCACCAGGAGACAACAACATGCGCAACATCAATGAAGACACCATCACTCAGGCCGTGATAGCCGCGATGGTCGACTGCAATAACCCTCGGTTGCGGACGATCATGACCAGCCTGGTGCAGCATCTGCATTCCTTCGCCCGGGAGGTGCAGCTGACCGAGGCGGAGTGGGAGCAGGCGATCGGCTTCCTGACCGCCGTGGGCCACATCACCGACGACAAGCGCCAGGAATTCATTCTGCTGTCGGATACCCTGGGACTGTCCACCCTTGTAACGGCGCAGAACAACGCCAAGCCGCCGGCCTGCACCGAGTCCACCGTGTTCGGGCCGTTCTTTGTCAAAGGAGCGCCTGAGCTGGCACTGGGGTCGGATATCAGCAATGGCGCGCGCGGCGAGCCTTGCTACGTGAGTGGCCAGGTACGCGGACTCGATGGCCAGCCCGTGGCTGGTGCCCTCATGGACGTGTGGCAGTCGGACGAAGATGGGCACTACGACGTGCAGGTTCCGGGTGCCTCAGGCGAACACGAACACCGGGCTCGAGCGCGCCTGCGCACCGATGCCGAAGGACGCTTCCATTTCCGCTCCATCCTGGCCGTGCCCTACCCCATTCCGCACGATGGCCCGGTAGGCCACATGCTGGAGGCGCTGGGCCGGCACCCCTGGCGGCCCGCGCACCTGCACTTCATGATCGTGGCACCCGGCTACGAGCGACTGATCACCCATGTCTTCCGCGATGGTGGCACCTACCTCGATTCAGACGCCGTATTCGGTGTGCGCTCGACGCTGGTGGCCGACTGGATTCGCCATGAGCCGGGCACTGCGCCAGACGGCACATGCTGCGAAGCGCCTTTTTACACGCTGCAGTACGACTTCGTGCTCAATCCCAAGGGCAAGGTGCGGGCGTGATCCGGCACATCGTCATGTGGCGCCTCGCCGGTGATTCACCGCAGGAGCAAAGGCAGGCGAGGGAACGTGTCAAGCAGGCCTTCGAAGGTTTGCATGGACGAATCCCCGGTCTGCAGCAAATAGAGGTTGGTTTCGACCACAGCGCCGTGGACTACGCCTGCGACGTGGTACTGGTAGCGGACTTCGAGTCGCAGCAGGCACTGGATGGTTATGCCACCCACCCCGAACATATGCGCGTGCGCCAGGAACTGGGCACGCTGCGCACCGCGCGCCACCAGGTTGATTACCAGCGTCACTGAGATCGGAGCTTCCATGCCGCAATCTTTTGTCTACCAAGCGCTTCCAAGTCGCGTCGTCTTTGGCGTCGGAGCTCTGCAGCAACTCGAGGCCGAGTTGCACGCACTCGGCGCCCAGCGCGCCCTGGTACTGTCTACCCCGGAACAGCGGCAGGGCGCCGAAGCCATCGCCCAAGGCCTGGGCGCGCGCTCGGCCGGGGTGTTCGACCGTGCAGTGATGCATGTGCCTATGGAGACCGCCCGCGAGGCCCGCGAGGTGGCGCGCGAACGCAATGCCGACTGTGCCATCGCCTTTGGCGGCGGCTCCACCATCGGCCTGGGCAAGGCCATTGCGCTGGACAGCGGCTTGCCGATTCTGGCCGTGCCGACCACCTATGCCGGCAGCGAGATGACACCCATCTACGGCATCACGCAGGATGGTGAGAAGCGCACCGGCACCGATACCCGGGTCTTGCCCCGCACCGTCATCTACGACCCTGAACTCACGCTCACACTGCCCGTGGACATGTCAGTGACCAGCGGCATCAACGCCATCGCGCATGCAGCCGAGGGGCTCTATGCAGCCAACGCCAACCCGATCACGCGACTGATGGCCCAGGAGGGTATCCGTGCGCTCGCCGCCGGGCTACCGGGCATCCGCTCCAACCCCTCGGACCTCGAAGCACGAGGCTCGGCCCTGTATGGGGCCTGGCTGTGCGGCACAGTGCTGGCCCATGGCGGCATGGCGCTGCACCACAAGCTGTGCCATACGCTGGGCGGCAGCTTCAACCTGCCGCATGCGCAGACCCACACCGTCGTGTTGCCCTACGTGCTGGACTTCAATGCCCGCCACGCCGAGGACGCCATGCGCCGCATGGCCGAAGCCCTGGGTACACCAGGCAGCGCGGCGGCAGGCCTGTGGGACCTCGCCCACCACAACGGCGCACCGACCTCGCTGCGCGCCCTGGGCATGGCGGAGGCCAACTTGGATCGCGCTGCTGCCATCGCCACCGAGCGTCCGTATTGGAATCCGCGGCCGGTAGATCGTGCGGCCGTGCGTGCCGTGCTGCAGGCGGCTTTCGATGGCAAACGCCCCGATTGAGTTCATCCATCACAGAGCAATTTCACCAGGAGACAAAACCATGGACACCCCACAAGAACATTCCTCGCCAGCCCTTTTCGGC
This sequence comes from Comamonas sp. wu1-DMT, assembly GCF_040187805.1. Classification (NCBI taxonomy): domain Bacteria; kingdom Pseudomonadati; phylum Pseudomonadota; class Betaproteobacteria; order Burkholderiales; family Comamonadaceae; genus Comamonas; species Comamonas sp. wu1-DMT. Next base: position 113,042 of record NZ_JBANEM010000015.1, on the reverse strand, counting down.
GAATACGACGTAGCCATCATCGGCTACGGCCCTACCGGACTGGTGGCCGCGTCGCAGCTCGGCCAAGCTGGATACAAGGTGATCGTGGTGGAGCGCTGGCCCACCATGTATGGTCTGCCACGCCTGACGCACATTGACGGAGAAGCGGCCCGTATTGTCCAGGCCAGCGGCGATATCGATCAGGCGATGCGCGATTCGCTGCCGTTGCACACCTACCACTACGTCAACGCTGAGGGCGAGTTGCTGCTGGAGTTGGAATGGAAAGGCAAGCAGTGCGGCTATACGGCACATAACTCCATCTACCAGCCCGACATCGAAGACGCCATCCATGCCCGGGTCGCCTCGCTGCCCAATGTCGAGTTGCTTCGCGGTTGGGAGGCGGTCTTTCTGAAGCAGAGAGACGATAGGGTCATGGTGTCTATCCAGCGCACGAACCAGGCGAAGAATGGATCATCCGATGCGCAATGGGCGGAGCCGCCCAGATCTTTCACCGCAAGCTATGTCATTGGTGCCGACGGGGCCAACAGCTTCGTGCGCCGCACGCTGGGCATCGAGCGCAACGACTATGGCCACAAGCACCGCTGGCTGAACCTGGATTCGGAAAACCTGTCGGATGCCGCCGAGCGTTTCAAGCTGCTAACCATCTTCTGCGACCCGACGCGCGGCCACATGTACATGCCCATCGGTGACAACCGCACGCGATTCGAGGTGCGCCTGCTGGACGGAGAGAGCATCGAGGAATGGGAAGATCCGGCCAAGGGTTGGCAGTGGTTAGAGGAAAAATATGGTGTCGGCCCGAAGGACTTCAAGTTCCTGCGCAATGTGGTCTATACCTTCCAGACCCGCATGGCTGATCGCTGGCGCGAAGACCGTGTACTCCTGGGCGGCGACGCGGCCCATGCCATGATGCCCTACATGGGCCAAGGTGCTTGTTCCGGCATGCGCGATGGCATCAACCTGGCCTGGAAGCTCGACCTGGTGCTCAGCGGCCGTGCATCGCCTGTGCTGCTGGACAGCTACGAGGCAGAGCGCCGCCCGCATGCCCAGAAAATCATGGAGATGTCGCTGTTCCTCGGCCAGGTCACCAATGAAGAGGATCCACAGAAGGCCGCGGCACGCGATGAGGCTTTCCGCACCCGCACCATGCCTCCCATGCCGCCCTTCCCCAAGGTGGAGAACGGCGTCGTGCATCGCGAAGCCGATGGCAGCCTGCTGCCTTCTACCGGCATCCCTGGGCCACAGGCGCGAGTGCGGCGTGGTGCCAGGGAAGGCCGGCTGGACGATGTGGTGGGCCATGGCTTTCTGCTGGTGGCCCAAGAAGACCCGATGCCATTGCTGAGCCCCAGCCAGCAGGCCTTTCTCGAACAACTCGGCTGCCGCACTGTGGTGCTGACCAAGGACGAGCACGTACCCGGCGCCGTGCTCGAGCTGGATGGCGAGATGTCTGGCTTCATGGCCGAGCACGGCATCCGGGCCTACATCGGCCGCCCAGACTTCGCCACCTTCGGCTCGGTGCAGCACATGGGCAATCTTGCAGCCCTGGTCGATGACCTGCGCCTGAAGCTGCATTGGATCGACGCTGCACATGGAGGCCAGGCGTCCATGACATCGTCCACGGAGCAGACGGTATGAGTGACACGATTGCTTCCGCCACGCTGGCCTTCCAGCGCGCCATGCCGATGACCCGGCTGCTCGACTGCGGCATGGAGTTCTCCGACGCCCAGACGCTTTTCCGGCGCACCAGCGCCGGCGAGGATTGGGATCAGGTAGCCGAGGCACTGGCGCAGGCGCAACTGAGTCGCGCTGCCCAGGCCGCGAATGCAGGCTGCCACGTGACGGCGGTTGAAGCCCAGTCTGCGGCGCTGGCTGACCTGCTGTTTGCGCAGATGGCCTTCAACCACGACACCCCTCGCAAGCGTGCGCTCTACGACCAACTGGTCATGGCAGCACGGCAGCTATGCAAATGGTCCGAGGGCCGCATGACGCGCGTCGAAGTGCCGTTTGGCCCGGGCCACCTAGTGGGATGGCTGGTGCGGCCCCACGAGGCACAAGCTCGCGGCACGGTGCTGGTCTTCGGCGGGCAAAGCGGCTGGGGCACGGCCTACCTGCCGATCGCCCGCGCGCTGGCCCGGCGAGGCTTGGCCACGCTGCTGGCCGAAGGGCCCGGCCAGGGCGAGACACGCATGCGCCAGGGCATCTTCGTCGACGTGGACATGGAGGCCGCCTATAGCCAGTTCATCAGCTTCATCGTGAACGACACTTCGCTCGGCGCACCTGGCATCTGGGGCAACAGTGTGGGTGGACTGTGGTCGGCCCGAACGGCTGCCGCTGATCCCCGTGTCCGGGCATGTTGCGTGAATGGCGGCCTGGCATCACCAACGCTCCTGCCCTTCCGCACCTTTGCCGAGCAGGCCGGCGCCATGCTTGGCACCGACGACGAGGCCGCCATTGGCCAGAACTTCCAACGGATGAGCTTCCGTCCGGAGCGCGACCGCATCGCCTGCCCATTGCTAGTGCTGCACGGGGGAGCCGATCCGCTGGTAAAGCCAGAGGATCTGCAACCCTTTCTGGACGGAGCGGACAGCTCAGACGTCACTCTGCGCGTCTGGGACGACGGCGAGCACACGCTTTACAACCATGCAGCCGAGCGCACCGCCTTCGTAGCGGACTGGTTTGCCCAGAGGCTCTGCGGCGACTGACCCTATCCCGCCAACCAAGCCCGCACACCGGTACAGCCATGCGCCTCGAAGGCCTTTCGGCCTTCGTGTGACGCTACTCCATCCAAGCGACTGATGCCCCCTTTTGACCGGGGTGTGGCGGAGCCTTGCCCAAAACTATTCCAAAGGAGACATGTATGCCGAACCTTCACTCAAAGCGCCAAGCGAATCAACGGACACGCCTGCGGCCAACGGGGGCAGGCCTGGTGCTCGCTGCCCTGCATGCGGCGCCGAGCCTCGCCGTTGAGAACGGTAGTCCCATCACACCGCCTGGTGTATATGACTTCGGCTCCGGTATGCTTCCGCCGGTGAGCGATGTGGGAGCCGTTGCCATCCGCGTGGTCAGCACCCGGGCGACCCAGTTGCGCGACAGCGCTGGCAACGTCAGCCCAGTCAAGCCCGACCTCAAGGTCGACGCGATTGTCTTCGCGGGCATGAAAATGACAGACAAGGACCTGCTCGGTGGCAAATATGCCTATGGCGTGGTGGTTCCCGTCGTAGCGAACGGCTCGCTTGGCTTGCGTATCCCGACACCAGGAGGAACACTCCAGCAGTCCGGGTCCAATCAAGGCGTAGGGGACGTACAACTGTATCCCGTTGTCATTCAGTGGAAACCTGCCGAAGGCCTGTTCACCAATGCAGGGCTGATGATCCAACTGCCAACAGGCGCCTACGACAAGAGTCGCACATTCAACGCGGGTGCCAACCACTGGACCATCCAGCCCAATTTCCAGTTCACCTATCTCACAGCCGGCGGCCTCGAATTCTCGGGCAGCACTCAGGTGAATTTCAATGGCCGCAATCCCGCCACCGACTACCGCTCGGGCGTGGAAGTCCAGCAAGACTTCGGCATTGGTCAGCACGCAGGCGATTGGACGTTCGGCGCGGCAGGCTATGTCTACCGCCAAATCACCGACGACAAAGGCCCGAACGTTGTGGACGGAAATCGGGCGCGCGTCAATGCACTGGGCCCTGCCATTGGCTTCTTCGGCCCCAAGCGCCATCTGCCGCTGGTGTACGTGCACGTCTACAAAGAATTTGGGGCACGCAATCGTGTGCAGGGCACACAGGTGGCAATGAGGGCGTCTTGGGTGTTCTAGGGGCTGCGGCCACGATTTTCCCTGGAGTGGGCGCCAAGCCGCCACCTCTGCACCAGCAAGAGAGCGCTCTCTATTTGAAGCAGCGAACAATCCACAAAATTGTTAACTGCGCTAGCAAAGAATACCTACGTGATTAATAAGATTTCTGACTCAATCGCCGAGGCCTTGGCAGGCATCCAAGATGGCGCCACTGTACTGGTTGGTGGCTTTGGTACCTCAGGCAACCCTACAGAGCTACTCGATGGTCTGATCGCCCACGGCGCACGCGACCTCACCGTAGTCAACAACAATGCCGGCAACGGCGACGCGGGCCTTGCCGCATTGCTCAAGAGCGGCCAGGTGCGCAAGATCATCTGCAGCTTTCCACGCCAGGTGGACAGCTGGGTGTTCGATGAGCTCTACCGCACTGGCCGGATCGAGCTGGAACTCGTGCCCCAGGGCAATCTGGCCGAGCGCATGCGCGCCGCAGGCGCCGGCATAGGTGCCTTCTTCTGCCCCACGGCTTACGGCACCGAGCTGGCCCGCAACGCAGACGGCTCCAGCAAGGAAACCCGCGAAATCAACGGCAAGCACTATGTGCTGGAGTACCCGATCCACGGCGACGTGGCGCTGGTGAAGGCCGAAAAAGGCGACCGCTGGGGCAACCTGACCTACCGCATGGCGGCACGCAATTTCGGCCCCGTCATGGCCACGGCGGCCAAATTCACCGTGGCCACGGTGCACGAGATCGTGGAACTGGGCCAGCTCGACCCCGAAGCCGTGGTCACCCCCGGCATCTACGTGAGCAAAGTGGTCAAGGTGCCCCGCGTGGCCACCCAGGCCGGCGGCTTCAGGAAGGCTGCGTAAGACATGAGCAAGTACCAGAAACGCAGCAAACAGGAGCTGGCCCGGCGCGTGGCCGAGGACATCTTCGACGGCGCCTACGTCAACCTGGGCATCGGCATGCCAACGCAGGTGGCCAACTACATTCCCGCAGGCCGCGAAGTCATTCTGCACAGCGAGAACGGCATCCTGGGCATGGGCCCGGCACCCGCCGAAGGGCTGGAAAACTATGACCTGACGAATGCCGGCAAGCAGCCCGTGACCCTGCTGCCGGGCGGCTGCTACTTCCACCATGCCGACAGCTTTGCCATGATGCGCGGCGGCCATCTCGATATCTCGGTGCTCGGCGCCTTCCAGGTATCCGCCACGGGCGATCTCGCCAACTGGAGCACCGGCGAGCCCGGTGCCATTCCCGCCGTGGGTGGTGCCATGGATCTGGCCGTGGGCGCCAAATCCACCTGGGTGATGATGGACCTGCTGACCAAGGCCGGCGAATGCAAGGTGGTCGAGGCCTGCAGCTATCCGATCACCGGCCTTGCCTGTGTCAAGCGCATCTACACCGACTTGTGCACGCTGGAGTGCACACCACAAGGCTTGCGTTTGATCGATGTAGTGCCGGGACTGTCTCAGTTTGAACTCGAAGCCATGACTGGCCTGAGCATCCGGCCTCTCCTCAATAAGTCACCACGCACATGCTCCACAAGCGCTATTACGGAGGCAGGCTTGTCGTAGGTGCCATCGGCACTGCACATGAAGACTTATGCTGTCATCGACAGCCTTCTCTTTAAATGCTCAATCGCATCGAAAACGCCCGCATGCCCCCGGATTGAAGCATCCGCATCAAGGCTGCCAGCGCTTGAATGCCTTGTATTGGTGACTGCGCGGATCGTCCTTGGCCACCAGCGCGCGATCATCCTCGTGGAACCTGGCCACGAAATGCGCTGTAGTCGCCACATGCTCGTGGCCCAGCAGCATCTTGACCGTTTCCAGGGGTGACCTGCCCTGGTACAGGCGTGTCGCAAAAGCATGTCGCAGCTGATGGGGCGTTACTCATAAGCCGCATTGCGAGCCGTACCGACCCACCATTCGCCGCAGTTGCTAGTAGCGATAATCAGGATACCGACCACTGCTTACAAACAACTTCTCAGTGGATCGACTGCCATGTCTGAGCTGCTGCCGGTCCCGAGCGTGAAGCGGTCATTCAGGACAGGCAGCCTTCAACGGCTGGTGTTGGCAATTGCTGCCGCTCAAGCACCAGACCGTGAATGGCTCAGATCAGCCTAAAGCAATCAGCACTGGAAATATCCAGAACGGCTGTTCCAGGCCATTCCCGCCCATGGTCAACTTCATCAAGCCGCGACGGCAGAACGGGGACAATGGGCTTTAGCTGCGCGGCTTGTGCGACGGGAATTGTTGGAAATGCCTGGGCGGAGTGATTGGCGCTGCTGCGGCTCGATCATGGTTTTTTGCGGATGACTGCATCCAAAAGGATGTACCGAGTACGGATCCAAGCTGGTGTCATAGCCAGCCGGCCCGGCGAAAGCGGTAGTAGACATAGCTGCACACGCAAACAATCAGCAGCAGTGCAACAGGGTAGCCGTACTGCCACTTCAGCTCTGGCATATGCTCGAAATTCATTCCCCAGATGCCTACAAAGGCGGTACAGATTGCAAAGATGCTTGCCCAGGCTGCCAGTCGTTTGGTGACTTCGCTTTCATCGATTGTGACCAGCGCGAGGTTGACCTGCATCGCCGTCGCTATGGTGTCGCGCATTCCCTCGATGAGACCGTTGATGCGAACCAGGTGGTCAGCTACGTCGCGGAAGTAGTCCTGCGATCCCGCGCAGACCTGGGGTACACGTCCACCGTGGAGCTTGCTCACGGCCTCCAGCAATGGAGCAACCGCGTGCTTGAGGATCATGACACGTTGTTTCAGCCCATACAACTGCTTGATGCTCTCGCGTGCAGCTCGCTGCGTGAAAATCTGCAGCTCGACCGTTTCCAGCTCGGCTTCCAGGGCTTCGATGATGGGGAAGTAGCGGTCAACCACTGCGTCCATCAGCGCATACAAGACAAAGCCTGAGCCGTGCTTAAGTAGTTCGGGCTCTTTCTCGCAGCGACCCCGCACCCCCAGAAAACCTTGCTTGCTGCGATTGCGGACCGACAGAACGTAGTTGGAGCCGATGAACACATCCACCTCGCCCAGGTTGAACTGGCCGGGTTGAGCGGTATCAGGCTCCAGAAGATGCATGACGGCGAAGAGGGACTGGCCGTATTCCTCGATCTTGGGCCTTTGGTGTCCGTGGCTGGCATCCTCCACGGCGAGTTCGTGCAGGTTGAACTCTGCACGCATTTCGTCCAGCTCAGCCGACGTCGCATCGGACAAGGCCACCCAGACAAAGCAGTCGGGCCTTGCGATGTACTCGCTGATATCGGCGACAGCGATATCTGCCAGCTTGGATCCCTTTTCGTAGGCCACGCAATTGATCAGCATCGAGATCCTCTTTCCACAATCGAAGGGTTCAATGGTGCCATGCCGCAACACGGCAGAGGCCAACGATAGACAGACAATGCCTGGGCTTGGGGGAGTGGACCAGTGTTGTTCAACGTCCTTTCTTCCACCGGTGCTGTTGTGACAGCAAAACTGGCTGGTTGCCGGGAGCGGGGTCGAGTGGCCAGAGCCAAGTGAACTGACGCTTGGAGTAGGCGCTCTGCAGGCCATTGTCGGCTGTGGATTCAGCTGGGCAACAACGGCTTGAAGGACTGCTGTCGGAGGCAACGACGAGATGGTGCTCTCGGCCAGGAGCAGCCGTTCGCGAAGGCTGCTTGGCCGACTGCTTCAAGCTGATTGCTGCCGCACGCAGCAGAAATCCGAATGACTGCTGATGCTCAGAGCAGTCATTGCGTTGGGGGCTTCGTCACAAGTCTAATCATGGCTTAAAAACTGTCAGGTTGAGGATGGACGAACCAAGTCTGCCGACACAACCCATCGCAGAGTTATCTGCAGATGGGCTGTTAGTCTCTCCTCAAGATAGCCAAGTTACTTGGAGGAGTCCGTGTTACCTAGCTTGGAACATTGAGTGCAGGCAACATCAATGGGTTGACCCCACTGCGTGCTAGCTCTTTTTCTTCCATTTCAGCATCAAGGGCAAGGCTAGCCAAATCGTCGGCTATGAGTTCAAGCTGGTGATCCAGCTGCTGGTAGAACGCTTTCAGGTAGGTGTGGCAGCCATTGCAGCTCTCTGCTTTGATTGGCGCTTTTTCGCTTTCCAAGCACCAGTAGTCCAAAGCACCCGTGCTGTCACAGTTGGTGCAGGTAGTGCGGACCACATGCCATTGGCATTCACACAAACTGCATTGCAGGTAGCGCAGACCAGCCTGAGCACCACCTTGTACTAGGCTGCCAGTAGGAACATGGCCGCACACGGGGCAGAGATGGTTGAGGTCACCCATTTCCGCCTGCCCAGACGCTGGCAACTGGCTGCTTAGCTGGCGCCAGTACATGGACAACGCACACCACAACAACTGTGCAATACCAGGCTCCGGCAATGATGCAACATCAGCCAGTTCTTCGCCACGCAACGCGGTGAGCAGGGCATCTGCCCACACTTCGCGCTGCTTGACGTCTGCAGACTGCAGACTTTGCAGTGCCTTTTGTACCGCGCTGGTATGCATGCGCGGCTGCTCGGTCAGTTGCACCAGAAACTGTTCCAGCAGTGCTTGCCAATGAACAGATCGCTTCCATTTGGCCGAGTTCAATGGCGCTTTCTTGCTCTGCTGCAAGGCAGCACCAAGATATTGGCTTTCCTCCTCTGGCAGAGGTAGAGCTTGCGCGGTGGTCTGTTGTGCGTTGACGAGGTCCGCTGCCCATAGCAGATAGTCCGCCATCGCATGATCCTGTGCAAGTGCTTGCAGACGGCTGGATCGCTGTGTGTAGGGAAGCTTGGCGGAGGGAAGTTGCAAGGCCGCGATCTCCCCCACTCCAGGTGAGCGTTCTGATTCAGGAACGATTTGAATACTCATCGTGTTCCTTTGATTTTTGCCTTGTTCTCAGCGTTTTTGTTGCTGATTTCTTGATGCCAACGGTCATGATGGGTACGTGCCCAAGCATGGCTTACGTAGCCCGTAACCATGCCACGGATGGAGCCTTTGACCCAGAAAGCCAGATAGATGTGGCCGATGATCAGTAAGATCAGTCCAACACCTGCAACCGCATGCAGCAGTAACGCAATGCGCAGCACAGGGATGGGGAACAGGTGAGCAAAGTAGGCACGCCAAATGGCCAGACCTGTGAGCAGCAGCACGCTGATCAGCGTCATGATTCCCCAAAACAGGAATTTTTGGCCTGCGTTGTACTTACCAATACGCAGTGGCTTGCTGTGATCGCCAGCAATGACGGACTTGACGTTGTCTGCCCAGATGCGGTCCTCCTTGACGAACAGGTTGTATTTCACAAACCGGACAAACAAATAGACCAGCGCCAGAAACACCACAATGCCAAAGAAGGGATGTAAGACCCGCGCCATCTGTGGGGTGCCGAAGACGCCATTGAGCCAGTTCAAGCTGGGAAACACCCAGGACAGCCCTGACATAGCGACAAGGAAGAAGCACACCACCATGGCCCAATGGCACAAACGGTCAGGTAAGGGGGTGCGCAAAATCATGCGGTCTTTTTTCATGCCTTCTCTCCCTTCGAGGTGGATGTGTGATCACCCTCCTCATCGTCATCGTCGACTTCGTTGGGGCCGGTGGTGATGTAGTGAGCGGCAGCTCCTGCCAAGGCAGTCACGAAGCCGAGTGCTGCTAGTGGCTTGAACCAGCCTTTCCAGCCCCGCACTACGCTGCTGATCTGGGGATCTTTGGGCAGCTTGTGGTAGAGCTCGGGCTGATCGGCGTGGTGCAGCACATACATCACATGGGTGCCGCCCACGCCTTGCGGGTTGTAGACGCCGGCGTTTTCAAAGCCCCGGGTCTTCATCTCTTCCACACGGCCTTCGGCCTTGAGCAGCATGTCGTCCTTGGTGCCAAAGCTGATAGCGCCGGTGGGGCAGGTCTTGACGCAGGCCGGCTCCTGACCCACGGCCACGCGGTCGGAACACAGCGTGCACTTGTAGGCCTTGTTGTCTTCCTTACTGATACGTGGCACATCGAAGGGGCAGCCGGCCACGCAGTAGCCACAGCCGATGCAATGCTCGGACTGAAAATCAACGATGCCGTTGGCGTACTGCACGATAGCGCCGGGTTGCGGGCAGGCCTTGAGGCAGCCTGGGTCTTCGCAGTGCATGCAGCCGTCCTTGCGGATCAGCCATTCCAGTTTGCCTTGTTCGTTGACATGCTCGTCAAAGCGCATCAGCGTCCAGCTCTGGGGCGAGAGGTCGCGTGGGTTGTCGTACACGCCGAAGTTCTCACCCACGTCGTCGCGCAGATCGTTCCATTCGCTGCAAGCGACCTGGCAGGCTTTGCAGCCAATGCAGATGCTTACATCGATCAGCTTGGCGACATCGTCTTTGTGGTCGCGTGCGCGGGCGGCGGGCGTGAGGTCGTTGGTGGCCGAGCGCCGCACAATATCTTGGGATTGCATAGTCATGGGTGCTCGCCTTATGCCTTTTCGATGTTGACCAAAAAGGCCTTGAACTCAGGGGTCTGGGCGTTGGCATCGCCAATGCCAGGGCTCAGCGTGTTGGCCAGATAGCCCTTACGCGTCGCCCCCTCATAGCCCCAGTGGCAAGGAATGCCGATCTGCTCGATTTCCTGTCCATTGACTTGCAGCGTCATCACGCGCTTGGTCACCACGGCCTTGCCCTTAATATGGCCGCGCCTGCTGGAAACACGGATCACATCGCCGGCTCGGATGCCTTTTTTCTCGGCCAGTTTTTCGGACAGCTCGATGAACTGCTCAGGCTGGACGATGGCGTTCAAGCGCGAATGCTTGGTCCAGTGGCGGAACATCTCGGTGATCGAGTAGGTGGTGGCCACATAAGGGAACTGCTCGCGCGAGCCCATGCGGGCGGCGTCGTCGGCAAACACGCGCGCCACCGGGCTCTTGCTGACTTTGGGATGCAGCGGGTTGGCCGCAATCGGGCTTTCGGTGGGCTCGTAATGCTCGGGGAAAGGGCCGTCGTTCATGCCCTTGAGCGAGAACAGGCGCCCCAAACCATCGGGTTGCATGATGAAGGGACTCACACCGCTGTTCGGTGCGGCCGTCAGCGGGTAGTCGGGCACATCCGAGCCGCCCCATTTCTTGCCGTCCCAATGCAGGATCTGGCGTTTGGGATCCCAGGGCTTGCCTGCCGGATCGGCCGAGGCGCGGTTGTACAGCACACGGCGGTTGGCCGGCCAGGCCCAGGCCCAGCCAGGGGTGTTGCCATGGCCAGTGTCGGTGTTGTCGCGGCGGGCCATCTGGTTGCCGGCTTCGGTCCATGAACCAGCAAAAATCCAGCAGTAGCTCGATGTCGTGCCGTCGTCTCGCAGCATGCCGAAGTCGGACAGCAGCGTACCCTTCTTGGCGATCAGCTTGCCCGTGTCGTCAAACAGGTCCGCCAGCGCATAGCCATTGGTCTCCTTGGCCACTTCCTCGGGGTGCGGATCGTAGGGGTTGTGGTAGTCCCAGCGCATGTTCATCAGCGGCGCGGGGTTGGCGCCACCTTCCTTGGCGTACAGCTCGCGCAGCTTCATGAAGATGCCGCCCAGGATGCGGCCGTCGTGGCGCGCCTCCGCCGGTGGTTCTTGGGCCGCCCAATGCCACTGCAGCCAACGGCCGGAGTTGACGATGGTGCCGTTTTCCTCGGCAAAGCAAGACGATGGCAGGCGGAACACCGTGGTCTGGATCTGGGCAGGATCGACGTCGTTGAACTCGCCGTGGTTCTTCCAGAAGGTGGAGGTCTCGGTCTGCAGCGGATCGATGACGACTAGGAACTTGAGCTTGGACAGCGCGTCGCGGATCTTTCCCGAGTCCGGCATGGCCGCCACGGGGTTGAAGCCCTGGGCGATATAGCCGTTGACCTTGCCGCGGTACATCAGGTCAAAGTAGGCCAGCATGTCGTAGCTGCGGTCCCATTTAGGCAGCCAGTCGTAGCCCCAGCTGTTGTCCTTGGTGGCGTGCTCACCGTACAGGTCCTTCATCAGGCTGACGAAGAACTTGGGCGTGTTTTTCCAGAAGTTCACCTGGCCGGGCAGATCGGCCTGCGGCGTGGACTCCTTCAGGTAGTCGTCCATGCTCTGCTGCGCGTCGGTTGGCAGATTCAGGTAACCCGGCAGGCGCGTGGAGAGCAGGCCCAGGTCGGTATAGCCCTGGATGTTGGAGTGGCCGCGCAGCGCATTCACTCCGCCGCCGGCCATGCCGATATTGCCCAGCAGCAGCTGGATCATGGCCGAGCCGCGAATGATCTGCGCCCCTGCCGTGTGGTGGGTCCAACCCAGGGCGTATAGGAAGGTCGCGGTGCGATCGGGTACGCAGGTGCTGGCCAGTTGCTCGCACACGTGCAAAAAGTCTTCGACCTTGGTGCCGGTGATGGTGTTGACCATCTCGGGCGTGTAGCGCTCCACATGCTTTTTCAAAAGCTGAAGCACGCAGCGCGGGTGTTGCAGCGTCAGGTCTTGTAGCGCATGGCCTTGGGCATCGCGCTCGTAGTTCCAGCTGGTTTTGTCATAGCTCTTTTTGCCTTCGTCGTAGCCGCTGAAAAGGCCTTCGTCAAAGCTGTAGTCCTCGCGCACGATCAGGCTGGCGTTGGTATAGGCCTTGACGTATTCGTGCTGGATCTTGTCGTTTTGCAGCAGGTAGTTGACGACGCCCATCAAAAAGGCGGCGTCCGAGCCTGCACGGATCGGCGCGTAAAAGTCCGCCACCGAGGCGGTGCGGTTAAAGCGCGGATCGACCACCATCAGGTGGGCTTTGTTGTGGATCTTGGCCTCGATGGCCCACTTGAAGCCCACGGGGTGGGCCTCAGCGGGGTTGCCGCCCATGACCAGAATCACGTTGGCGTTCTTGATGTCCACCCAGTGGTTGGTCATTGCACCGCGCCCAAACGAAGGCGCCAGGGCAGACACCGTGGGGCCGTGGCACAAGCGGGCCTGACAGTCAAAGCCCACCATGCCCAGCGCGCGCGCAAAGCGGAAGTCCAGCACGCCGGTTTCGTTGGATGCGGCCGAAGACGCCAGCATGCCGGAGGACAGCCAGCGGTTCACGGTCTGGCCCTTGTCGTTCTTCTCAATGAAGTTGGCGTCGCGGTCGTCCTTGAGCAGGCGAGCGATGCGCTCGTTGGCCTCATCCCAGCTGATGCGCTTCCACTCGTTGGTACCGGCTTCACGCACCTCGGGGTACTTGAGGCGCTGGTCGGAATGGATATAGTCCAGTGCGCCTGCACCCTTGGGACACAGAGAGCCGCGGCTCACCGGGTGGTCCGGGTCGCCTTCGATGTGGAATATCTTGGCCTTGGCGTTCTTGGCGCCGTCGCCCAGGCTATACATCAACATGCCGCAGCCCACTGAGCAGTAGGTGCAGTTATTGCGGGTTTCTTTGGCGCGCAGTAGTTTGTACTGGCGGGGAAGAGTGGCTTGCGCCACGGATGGGGCAAAGCCCAAGGATGCAGCAGTGGCGCCAGCAGCAGCCGCGCCGCACAGCTTGAAGAATCGTCTTCTGCCGTGATTTATCATCGTGAGTGGAAGTCATAAACCGCGCTCCCATGACCATGGAGGGCGTTAGGTTTACAGGCCGCGTGTGCATGAGGCACGCCACCTGCTGAGTCGGGGGAACAACCCGAACCCGTAGGCCTCGACCTTGACGATTGCTCACACATTGCCGAGCCTCACGGGCCACGTCGAATGTTGAGGGAATGCCAATGGCAAGCAATTGAGCCACTTGATGAAAAGCAGCTCGCAAGACGAGGAATTGAGAACAAAGCCCTCAAGCTTTGTCACTTGACTCCTATAGAAGAGTCAAAGGTCCGCAAATCTATCACCTGTTACATAAATTTTGAAGAGATACCTGCATAGCGCAGATCTTTTGTCAGTTATTTCAGGCGAATCAGATTCTTTGAATCGACCAGCTTTTCCTAAACGACTTCCGACTTTGCAAAAATGTTTCGATGCGATTCCCTAAACGGCTGCTGCTCGGCCGAGAGCAGTCTTTCATGTCACAGATTCGGTTGGTAGCTATCGCTGCATAGCTGCCATAGAACGGTGAAGTTCAAATGACAGCAAAGGGTCGCAAGCTCCTGTTCACACTACCTGACAGCAGACATCCAGTGACCTATCTGCCTGCACTTGATGGTCGCTGTCCGCTGCACACCTGAAACCCGTCATTGGGCTGTCCCCCGCGTCAATGCTCGGATGGCCGGTATGGGACGGTGACCGTTAGGCTGCGTTGCGGCTACGAGCAGCGGCAATCGCTGCAAAGCGCTCCTCGACTGTCAAATCTTGAAATGCCGCATTAGATCGTTCCAAGACACTCACCCACCAGCCAGAAGCAGTCGCCGGACTAGAACCCAGCCGGAAACAGTGAGCGATCTGCAGCGGTCACAGCCTGGCCAGCAGCGGCGTACTGCGTGGTTTGCTGCGTGGTTCGCGTACATTGAAATTCGTCGTTTCCCTCACCTACGGTCAGCATGGCTGACTGTCATTGAGAACCGCCAACAAACCTTGATACGTCGTTGCGTCGCCTTGTCGTACTTCTGCACTGCCCTCGGCTTCGCGCCTCATCTCAAGCACAAGTCTTCGGTTTGCCCCGCTCTTAGCAACACAGGACTCAGATGCGCTATCTAGTGATCGGCACCAGTGGCTCGGGCAAATCCACCTTTGCAAAAAAAACTGGCGCGCAAGATCCGGGCCTCATATATCGAACTGGATTCGCACTACTGGGGGTCAGACTGGCAAGCGGTGCCACCCGAGCAGTTCAGGCATTCAGTTGTTGAAGCTACTCAAGGAGCATGCTGGGTAGCCGACGGGAACTACAGTGCTGTTCGAGACCTGCTTTGGTCACGAGCCACACATGTCGTGTGGCTCAACTACGGTCGCTTCACCGTATTTTCTCGCCTGCTCCGGCGCACTCTTGGCCATGGCATCACCCGTAAGCGTCTGTCGCACGGGAACCGGGAGTCGCTGCGGATGGCGTTTTTCTCGAAAGACTCAGTACTTCTCTGGTCGCTATCCACCTATGCAAAAAACCAGTCAAAGTTCGCCGCTCTGCGCGAGCATGGCGAGTTCGCGCATCTGCAATGGATTGAATTCTCCGAGCCTTCAGAGGCCTCGACGTTCCTCAAGGCGATCGCGACCTCACAGGAGCTCTGACACGGGTTCATCTCCACTGCCCTGCTTCAGCCCGGCATTTCAATGACCACCTTGTTGCCGCCCGGATGTCGGTTCGGTGCCTGACCGCGACGGCCGCAGTCAGGCCCGGACCAGACCGTCGAATATGCTCGCTATCGCTGCACATCGAGGTCGTAAGTGACCCAATCGGTCGCCGACGCAAGCTTGTCGTAGAGCTGGCGCGCCTGGGCATTGCTGCCAGCGGTAATCCAGCGCACCACGGGCCAGCCACGTTCCTGGGCTTTGGCAGCCACGCCCATGATCAAGCTGCGGCCTACCGGAATACGGCCGTGGGGGTTCAGCGCAAGAAAGGCGGATTGACGGTGCTCGCCTTCATCGATGCGCACATGGTGCAGCTGGTAAGGCAGAGAAAGCTCTTCAAGCGCGATCGTCGCTTTGAAGCCATTGGGGGAACTGTCGGAGTAGAGATGCAACACTGAATTTGTAGATAATCTAAAACCATCGGAATCGCCGGCATCACAAATTCTCAGATGAATACAGCCTCATATAAAGCGATCATTTCTCCCCAATAAATTTAGAAAACCTAAAGTAAACATGAGCTATCCCTTGCAGGCATTGCGCACATTCGTAGAGGTTGGGCAGCGCAAAAGCGTCAAGGCCGCAGCGCAGGCCCTGCACGTCACCCCCGGCGCCGTAAGCCAGCAAATCCGCGTGCTGGAAGACCGCCTGGGAGTTGTCTTGCTCGAACGTGAACGCCTTGGCATGCGGCTGACCGAGGCAGGTGCGAGCGTGTACCCCAGGCTGCGTGAAGCGTTTCTTCAGATTGACCAGGCGATGCATGCCCTGGAACGCAGCAAGGGAGAGCGCAGCCTGACGGTCAGCACCGTCGCAACGTTTGCGGCATCGTGGCTGGTACCTCGGCTTGGGCGCTTCAAGCAATTGCACCCCGACATCGAAATCCGCGTGGAAGCAACGTCGGAGCTGGTAGACCTGCGACGTGACCGCGTGGATGTCGCCTTGCGCCATGGGCTGGGCGACTATCCCGGGCTTGAGGTCACCTGCCTCATGGCGCCGGTTCTGACGCCTGTCGCTTCACCCGAGTTCTTGAAGACCTGCCAGGGGGCGGTGATCAATGAGGCAGGCGATTGCCTTGACTACCCCCTGCTCCACGACGGAGACCGCGCAGATTGGCCGCTCTGGCTCAAGGCGCACGGGGTGGCCGACGACGCGCGTGCGCAGCGCGGCAGCGCATTTGAAGACGACTTCCTTCTCATCCGCGCGGCGGAAGCTGGACAGGGCCTGGCGCTGGTGCCGCAGGCATATGCCCAGGAAGAAATCGCGACAGGCCGACTCGTTCAGGTGCTGGACAAGCCCTGGCCGGCAAGATTCGCCTACTACGCCGTGACCCGCCCTGGTGCGGCTGACCGCCCCGAAGTGCGCGCCTTCCTGGACTGGATTCGCGCAGAAGCGGCCCAGTAAGGCTGCAAGCAGAGACCCTGCTGCCTTGCTGCCTTGCTGCCCTGCAAGTTGCTCGAATTGAATCACCCGCCGCGCGAAGCCGCAGCCAGTACCGCCGTACAACAAGGCGAAGCAACGACGTATCAAGAGTTGTGTTCGCGGCTCCAAGGCAATACCGGGCGATGCAATAACCGCCACGGCAATCAGCGATTATTCATACCATTGTTGAATGGCAATTTCCCAAGCTACTGAAGGTATTTCGCCAATAGACCCGACATGTAACGGCAATGACCCGACACGGCCCCCTCTCAAGCCTGGAATCTCGTCCACTCGCTCAAAAACAGATTATCTCCAGCATTGATTCCTCTAAATGGAATGTCTTAATATTATCTTACTTCTTTCCCTCCAATATCTAAACAATAAAAATTCGGCGTATCAAATATCAATTGAGATATTTCATCTCACAAAAAATACTCAACTTATTTTCCAAGAAACATCACCAAGCAAATACGCTAAATTAATGACTTAAATACACCATCGATATCCAAGACAACAATGCAAATAGCACAAAATTTACGACGTTTTATTTCAATTTCATATAAATTGAAAAATTTAATTAACATAGTTAAGTCAATTAATTATATTAACAACACGACTCAACAAACACAACATCAAGCGGCTACCCATTTCCCAGGATTCATTTTGTAAATTCAGTAAAAATTGACATTATTTGACATTTTCTATGGATTTCCCAATGAGCACTAATTAGTTTCCTAGAGTATTCAAGCCCCCTGGTCTTTTCGTCGGGAGCCATCTATGCCAGCCGTCCAGACTTCATCTTGCCCGCCCTTGTTCACCCATCACAATGACGCCCCTCCATCGCTTAGCCACTCGATGTGGCCCGGGCACATGGTGGGCCAGCGAGAGCAGCCCGTTCGCGTCTTTCTGGTGGACGACGACAGCCATATCCGCAGAGTGATTGCCCAGGATCTGATGGGCGACTCAAGAACCCTGCTGGTTGGGCACGCCTGCAGCTTGCGTGAGGCACGCAAGAGCATTCAGCAGCACGACTTCGACGTTCTGATGATTGATCTCAACCTGGGCGACGGTGAAGGTCTCGATTTGCTTGAACTTGTCCAGGGAACACACCCCCATGTGCAAAGCATTATCGTCTCGGTAACTGAAAGAGATGAAAAGGTCTTTCAGGCTTTCGAGAAAGGTGCTGTAGGCTATTTGCTGAAAAACTCCTGGTTTGGCGACTACGCACAAGCTGTATTGCAAGTTGCCAATGGCGGTGCGTCCATTACTCCATCTCTTGCCAAGAAAATCCTGTCGCTGGTCAGCAGATCACAAACTTATGTCGTTCCGGCGTCAAGCCTCACCAAGGAAGAGAAACTTTCTGAGCGAGAAATAGAAATACTGAAGCTCATTGCCTGCGGCTACAGCTCTCCTGAAATATCCACGCAACTCAAGATAAGCACATTGACCGTATCCACGCATGTAAAGAACATGTACCGGAAACTGCAGGCCAAGACAAGAGCTCATGCAGTGAAAGCCGCCTCTTTGCGTGGGTTGATATAAATTTGAAGGCATTTTCTATATCTATCGCCCGAGATGGCAAGCGTATGGAATCACTGAGAAATATCGGTTGGAGGGCAACAACCATTTTCCTTCAAACCATTACCATACTGAGCTGGTGTTTTCTCACACCACTGCGGGATCAGAATTGGTTTTTTGTCTTCAGTATTTTGGTGGCTTTGAGCGGATTGTTTATCTCGCTTCGCTACATTCCTCGAATCTATCGTCTCATCAAGGCCAGGCTGCGCGCCAGTGCCCAACCCTCAAAAGAAGTCCAGGAAGAGCGCAAGCGCATCGCGTCAGACCTGCACGACACCCTGGGCAGCCAGTTGGTAGAGGCCTTGAACCTGATGAACTCACAGCCCTCGGTTGAAGATGGCCCTGCCAGAAAAGTCCTTGAGCAATCGCTGCTGGACCTGCGCCTGATCGTCGACTCCATGGATGCGCAATCCGACAACCTGGCCATGCGCCTGGCGCGATTGCGCTACCGGCTGGAGCCAGCGCTTCAAAGAAAAGGCCTTGTACTGCACTGGCAGTTGACCGACCCTGAGCTCGGGGTCGGACAGCAGACGACGCTGCAGCTTCCCAAAGATCGCGTTGCGCATGAAATCCTGGCCGTCGTTCAGGCCGGCATAAGCAATGCCATCGAGCACGCCCATGCAACCGAGATGTGGCTGACCCTGGAGCCCTATCAACAAGGCGATCTGCAGAGCTTCGGCTGGGACTGGTATCTGAGCATAGAAGACAACGGCACGGGCTTCGATCTTCGAGCCGTGCTCAACAACCCCGGCAAGTCCGGGCAAGGCGTCATCAACATGTTTCATCGCATGCGAAACATCGGCGGCGACCTTCACATCCAACCCCGTCATGGTGGAGGCACGCAGGTATTGATGCGATGGCGGTCTGAACCGACCAGCCTTTGCTAGTGAAGCCTGAATTGAGCGGGCAGCGCAGGAAGCCATCATCGGAAAGCTCTCCGCACACCCTGAAAAAAGGCCCCTTGAAAGCCCTATGCAGGCCTGCTGAAGGCGTCTTGTCGTCGACAGAGATCCTGTGCCGGCGCTGGAGCAGCACCCAGAGTCGTGCCCACGTCATGCCCATTCCATGCCCACCTCATGCTCGGTTGGGGCACCAGGGCAAGCGATCTCATCTCATTGATGAAACACGCCGCTATTCAGGCAAAACGCCATCAGCTCCTGATTGGACTTCGCCTCGAGCTTGCGCATCGCGGTCATCTTCTGCGAGCTGACCGTCTTGATGCTGCGGTTCAGACGTTCGGCAATCTCGGCAAGGCTGCCTCCCCGCACGTAGTAGCGCAGGACTTCGAACTCGCGCGGAGTCAACGACTTGAAGCGCTCCTGCAACATCTGATGCTGAAGCGAAACGTTGGTCTCCAGGAAGGATGGCGGGGTGTAGGTGTTGCCCAGCGACACCAGCCGTATGGCCTTGAAGACCTCGGTGGGGTCGTCCTGCTTGAAGACCACGCCCTTGACGCCGGCCTCGTAGAGCGCCTTCACGATCATCGGGTTCGACAGCATCGTCAGCACGATGACCTTCAGGCCCTCGAACTGGCGCAGCAGATAGCCGATGAACTTGATGCCGTCGCCGTACTGCGGATCAGGCATGTGATAGTCGACGATGACGATGTCGGGAAGAGACTTCGTCAGCTCCGCCACAAGCTCCGTCGAAGAGCTGGCAGTGGCGGTCAGCGTGAGATGGATATTTTGCTTGAGCAGGTCGCCAAGCCCCATCAGCACCAGCGGGTGATCATCTGCCAGGACTATTCGTAGTTTCGTCATGCTTCTCTCAATTCGGCCTCGATTTTGCCCGCCAAAATCCCGGCTTATCGAGATGTGTCTCAAGACGGCATTAACTTTCAGGAGTGCGCTGCACGACCTCTTGAAGCTAATCAAGACTGATTAGAAAAGATATTCCCGAAACGCAATAGTTAAAAATCTACAACTGTCGGGTTGCGGGCAGCAGCCAGAAAACTCTTGACAAATATTGCGCCCGGTCTCCCCCCGAAAGCTCCGAATTTCAAGATCGCACAAGGCGACTTTGAGAATTTTCTGAGACTTTCCAGGCTCCCATTTTCATATCCTTGCCAGGCACCTCAACAAAAGGTGCGCAAGCAAATCGCAATGCATTTGCATTCGATTTGAGGGAGTTTCCGCACCCGCACTCCAACGCCCGGAAACACTTTCTCAATCTTCAATCAAAGAGTCATTTATGAAAAAACTCGTTATGAGCCTGGCCGTCCTGTCTGCACTCGGTGCTGCGAGCATCGCTCAAGCCGCCCCGGCCGATGGCGCCAAGGGCCTTATCAAGTTCACCGGCGTGATCAATGCAGACACATGTGTCCTGAGCAGCCCCAGTGGCACGATCGCCGGCAAGACCCTGACCGTGGACATGCAGGAAGTCCCCGCCGCCTCGCTGGGCACCGAAGACGCGCCCACCACGACTGGTAACGGTCTGACGGCCGAGGCAAGGGATCTGGATCTGGACATCCAATGCGCCACCGGCACCAAGGTGTCGATGTCCCTCACCCCGTCCGCACCCTCTGGCAAGGGTATTGCAGTGGAAGGCGGTGCCAAAAACGTGCAAATCGTGCTGACGCGTGACGGCAATTTGGTGGACTTCACATCCGGCTCCGCCGATGTGGCTGCCAGCCCTGCGGTCGACGGCAAGTTCCGCGTGCCGCTGAAGGCCTATTACACCCGCGTGGCCGGCAAGGCACAGGCCGATGTCACGGTGGGTGCTGCCAACGCAACGGTCAACTACGTCCTGAAGTACGAGTAAATATCGGAATGCCGCGGCAAGCCGGTAAGCCGGCCGGGCCGCGGCTCAAAAAAAAGAGATTGCAATGACATCTTTCGCCCAATTCCAACGCATCTTCGTCGGCGGCTTTGCGGCAGTGGGCATGCTCTACGGAACTTGCGCCCAAGCATCAATATCACTGAGTGCGACCCGCGTAATTGTCCAAGAGAAGAAGCAGGAAGCCTCTATCTCAGTGCGCAATAGCGGCACCCCGACTCTTGTCCAGGCATGGCTGGATTCGAATACGCCCGATGCTGCCGACAACCTTCCTTTTGCCGTCACACCGCCGCTTGCCAAGATTGCTGCACCCGGTCAGCAGCTCATGCGCGTACTCTATGCCGGAGGCAACACCGGTCTTCCCGGCGACCGCGAATCGGTCATGTGGTTGAACGTGCAAGAAATCCCTCAATCGACAGGCGGAGAAAACCATCTTCAGATCGCGGTTCGGCAGCGGATCAAGGTATTTTTCCGCCCGACCGGAATCGTGGGCGCCGTCGCCGATGCGCCAGGCTCCTTGCGCTGGGCCCTTGTCCAGGACGCAGGCCGGCCGACACTCAAGATCACCAACCCCAGCATGTACCACGTGTCGTTCGCCTACCTGGGTATTGCCGGCGGCAAGGAACTGCCTACGCCGGAAATGATCGCTCCGGGCGAAACGCGCTTGCATAGCGTCGACGGCGTTGCGCCCAATACAAGCATCACCGTCAAGATCATCAATGACTTCGGCGGCGTTGACGCCTTTGACGTTCAACCGACCGAGGAGTCCGCAAGGCCTTCTTCAGCAGTCAAGGCAGACCAGTAGCGGCAGGGCGCCCTCTTCTGCGCCCTGTCTTCCACATCCCCGGGTTCGGACAAGCATTCCGCTGCACATCTGCGGATAGGGCCTTCTTACGCCCTGTTTTTGAGGCCGCCCGCCAATTTGCTCGCCCACCTATGCAGAACCATCACGAACTTCCTCGCGACGACCTCTCTCCTCATCCTGTTCTTCGCCGCTGGCTGGCTGGCGTGCTGTGCGCATCTCAGGCCGTTGGTGCAGCAGCGTGGGCAGAACAGGAAGCCGTGCACCAGGCACCAGGCGGGGCTGCGGCGCCCCTCAAAAAGCCGCAAGCGGTACAGGTTGCTGCGCTGGACGCCCCGGTCGTCGTCGGCTACAACACGGCCTTCCTCTACGGAATGACATCCACCACCGACATCAGGACACTGCTGGCTGGTTCGGGCGTTCCACCGGGCTTTCAACGCGTCGACTTCTATATCAACCAGATGCTTGCCGGCCGCTTGGATGTCGAGTTTTCGCGCAACCCCAAAAGCGACGAAATCGAACCGTGCATTACCGTGGCCATGCTGGAACAAGGCGGGGTTGATCTGGCCAAGCTCCCCAGCCCGCTGGAGCCAGGCGCCAGCTGTCTGCGCCTCCAGGAAGTCATACCGGACGCAAGCGCTGCATACGATATGGCAAGCCTGCGCCTGAACGTGAGCGTGCCGCAGATCTACATGACATCGCTGCGTCGTGGCTATATCAACCCCTCTCTGTGGGAGACCGGCGCCGACGTTGCCTTTCTCAACTACAGCCTCAATGCACGCCGCAGCGAGTCGCAGCACGGCGACTCCCGGAGCGATCTCAGCGCCAGCGTCCGTTCAGGGGTCAACCTGGGGGAATGGCGCTTGCGAAATGACTCGTACTTCACTTCAGGAAGCCGTCAACCGTCCAAGTTCACCAGCCAGAACACCTATCTGCAGCGCGGCTTCAACACCATCAAAAGCCAGATGGTCGTGGGAGAGACATACACCTATTCGCCGTTGTTCGACAGCGTGCGCTTTCTCGGCATGCAACTCGCATCCGATGAGGCCATGCGACCTGACGAGGAGCGAGGCTACGCGCCGGTGATCCGCGGCACGGCGGAAAGCAACGCGACCGTGGAAGTCCGCCAGAATGGCTATCTGATCTACACGACGACCGTTGCCCCCGGCCCGTTTGCAATCACTGACTTGCAGCCCTCCGGCACCAACGGCGACCTGGAGATCGCAGTCATCGAGGCCAGCGGTGCCCGGCGAATATTTCGGCAGGCATTCGCCAGCCCTCCGCTGATGGTTCGCGAAGGCCGGATCAAGTACGACATTGCAGCCGGCCAGGTGCGCCTGGATCGCCGACAGCAGGAGCGGCCTGGTTTTGTCAGCGGATCGATGATCTACGGCCTGACGGCCAACACCAGCCTGGCTGCCGGTCTGCAGGCCTCGCCCGGCTATTTCTCATACTCGCTGGGTGCGGGCCTGAACACGCCGCTTGGCGCGGTCTCCCTGGATGCCATCCACTCGCGCAGCAACGCCGGTAGCTCGTCCGCAAGCGGGGACCGTCTCAACCTTCGCTATGCAAAATTTGTCGAGACGACCGGCTCCCATGTCTCCTTCAATGTGCAGCATGGCTTGCGCGAAGGGTTTCGCACGCTCTCCGATCACATCGAGCGAAACGGCGCACAGTTCGGCTCGCGGCCCGGCTCGTATTTGAACCTGGGGCGAGCAAGCAGACAGCGCCTGGACGGCTACCTCTCTCAACCTATCGGCCGTGGCCATATCTACCTGAACGGGTCCTATGGCAAAAACTGGAAGGGAACTACTTCGCGCAGCGTGTCGCTGGCGTACAACAATACGATCGGCAAGCTGAACTACAACATCTCGTTCACGCAATCACGAAACCTGAACTCGTCATGGGCCAACGCTCACGCTCCTCGTCATGACAACACCTTGATGCTCACGCTCAGCATGCCCCTGGGCGGCCCGGGCAACTCCACGCACGCCTTCTCAACACTGAGTCGACAACGTGCCGGTACAAGTGCGCAGGCCGGCGTCTCCGGCACACTGCCCTTCGAACGCAATGTCAGCTACACCGTGGCCGGCAACAGAGATGCGGACGGCCAGCGAGACGCCTCGATCGGCGTGGGCACCGCAACCTCATTCGGCCGCCTCAATGCCAGCTACACCCATGGCGACCGCTACCGTGCGAGCAATTTCTCGGCATCGGGGTCCGTCGTGGCCCACGCGGGCGGCGTCAACCTCGGCCAGGGCTTGGGCGAAACCTTCATGCTCGCCAAGATCGAGCCGCCGGTGCCGGGCGTGGCAATCTCGAGCTTCTCCGGCGTCGAGACAGGACGCAATGGCTATGCAGTCATCCCCAGCGCTACCCCTTTCCGCGGCAACTGGGTGACGCTCAGGACACTGGGACTCTCCAAGGACGTCGATATCACCAACGGCACGCAGATGGTGGTGCCTACACGGGGCGCAGCCGGGCTGGCCAGGTTCACGGCAGTGACCGGGCGCCGCGTGCAGTTCGAATTGCGCGGGACCGACGGCCAGCCCCTGCCCTTTGGCGCGACAGTCGATGAACTGGACGGGACAAGGCTGGGGATTACCGACCCGCGCGGCCGTGCCCTGACCCTGCTGCCCACAGACCGCGAACACGGCGAGCTGGACGTACGCTGGGACAAGGCCACATGCCGCGTTGCCTATACGCTGCCGCCAAAGGTCGAAGGCGAGAACTACCAGCGCCACGCGCTTACCTGCTCGACACCCATCCCGCCCTCCCCCGCGCGCAAGGACCCTGCCTCCATTGCAGCAAGCGATGTTCGGCCGTCCCAAGGCAGGGCCCCAAGGCTGACGCCTCATAACAGACGTCCAACAGGCCCAAAGGGCGGGAAGTGGTTCCCGCCCTTTTTTGTCCCGGCCAGGTAGCCAGATAGAGCGCTGAGCCCTCAAGGCATAGACGGCTGGAGCTGGCGGCAGCCAGAACGCTACCTTCGCCAGCAAGTTCCATATGCCGACACACGGAATGGATTGAGCCGGCCGCTCTGCAACGCTCAAACACCGTCGCGCCTTCATCGATACTTGCCTGACTTTT
Organism: Comamonas sp. wu1-DMT; assembly: GCF_040187805.1. NCBI lineage: Bacteria > Pseudomonadati > Pseudomonadota > Betaproteobacteria > Burkholderiales > Comamonadaceae > Comamonas > Comamonas sp. wu1-DMT. Next base: position 88,399 of record NZ_JBANEM010000015.1, on the reverse strand, counting down.
CGCGGCTCTCGACTCCTCGCCTTGCAATCTGGCTGGCGATGCCCCGTGATCTGATGGTCTGAGACAGGCACGGCGGCGCCAGCAGTCATGGCTGCGTATTCCGGTCGAACTGACCGCCTGTACCGGTTGTGGCTGACCAGGCTGCTGGTCGTTACCGACTGAGTTCGGCCAGGAGCTGCCGTCCAGTGCGTGACCGCGAACGGCAGTTCTAGGCTGATTGCAGAAGTTCACCAACGACTGCTGTGGGACAACTTGGTGCAGGTCAACGAGCCCAATGGGCTGCGAGCCGCGCCGCAACCCAGCTCGCTCGTTATGCCTATTTGCCCTTGAAGCCACCCCAGCGCTACCACGATGCGTTCCAGCGCATCCATCACCAGCAGCCGGAGCTGCTTGTCGAACACGTACAGGCCGACCGCATTCTGGAAGGTGGTTCCAGCCCGGAAAGCATCAAGCGCGAGGCACTCTTCACGTATCTTCTTCGGCTTGCGGCCCTGCTCATCCAACCGACACAAGGGCTCGCCGCGCTCGCGGAACGCGAACCAATAGGCACTGGGCGGTAGTAGCCGATGCGCTCTAGGTAATCCAGCCCGTGCGCCAGGTCGATGACGACCATGCCTCGGCCGAACAACTGATCTAGTTGTTCGGCATAGCTCTTCCAGGGCTTGGGGTAACTCACTTGACCAATCCGATAACGAGCGAGCGTCGTCAATTGCAGAAACTCATGCAGTAGCACCCGGGTTGCACTTTGATTTGATGAATTCAAAAATCGGCCTGAATGGTTCAAAACATGGCTTACCAAGCGCGGGGACAATCTCCTTGGCGAAAGTGGTTTTGTCTCTATCCGATTTGAAGACCACTTTCGAGCCACCAACGCAGGGCTCCTGATGGTAGTAGTCCGCTGTCGCCGCTTGCCCGTAAAACAAGTGCTCTATTTCACAGCACGACTCACCACCAAAGGTTTCACCAGTTGCCGGGTTTCGGATTACCTGCTTCTGAATATCGGCATGCGCAGGGATGGGCAGCATGACTGCATAAGACTCGCCATGGGCCCATTTCTTAATCAAGCCTTTGAATGGATCGTTGGCTGTCACCTCTCCGTTGAGGCCATTCCATTGATCATACGCCTTATCAAAATCGAATAATGCGAAAATAGGCAGTCCACCCATCTCTCCGTGAATTCGGTTGTCGGTCAACAGCTGATTGATGTAAGTGCAGCTGAAGGCATAGAACGGGATGAAGGGCATCTCCTCCTCATAGAGCTTGTACCAAGCTTCCTTGAGTATGACCGGGTCGGTGCTACCCTCAGTAAAAAGAACGGGTTTCTTTTCGATCTGGACTGCATTAATAATGCTGAGCAATTGTTCCTGTTCTGAATACTTGATCAAGTCCGAGCTAAGTTTTTTGATTGCAATCGATTTTGGCAAATCGAAGCAATTTGCCTGATTGTCCTTGATGTCAAAGAACTTGATCTTTTTCTTGTCGTGAGGAATGAGCGTCACAGCGCTGTGACTGCTCATCAAAACGTGGCTGGTTTTCGCTGCAGCGTCAGTGATATCGAATACCTGCCGCAAGAAATCAAACTGCCATTCTGGATGGAGAAATGCATCAGGCTCATCTAGTAAAATTAGGCAATTGCGGTCTTTGAAAAGCTCGACGATGGTGTAGATGTACACCGACTGAAACTGACCATCGCTGAAATGGGCAATGGTGCCGTCCAGGCCGCTGGTCAGGGTGAGCGGGACAGAGAGGTCCGCTAACATGCCTAGGGTCTTCAAATTATCGAACTGTCGAAAGGTGTCCGATAACGACACGTCGGCAAAGCGCTGTTGAAACAGTTCGATATTGACAGGTATTTGATAGCGCTCCTTCTCCGCATCAAATACATTGCTGTGATTAAACTCGCCCTTGACACAGACAATCAACTCGTCCAGAAAGTCACGCGTTATGCCGTCCGCACCCCAGTAGTGAGTGCGAGGATCAAAGTTCTCGATGCTGTCTGTGCCAAGTACCTTGAGTGCGCCAGTGGCAAATGATGGCCGCTGCAACACCAGTTGCAGATCAGATCCAATATTTTGTATTCCCAGTTTTTGGCACGCGAACTGCCGCGCCTTGACGCCCTCTGGCTGTGTCAGCAAAACGGATAGCAGCAGCGCCTTGTACTCTGGCCCAACGCAGATAAAGCGCCGACTTTCGTCGAGATTAGCGCCTTTGATGCGCTTGCGAAAGCTATCCTCATAACGCTGCACCAGATCGGCCACGGTAGTGTTGTGGCCGGAATAGTAGATCAGCACATTGTCTGGCAGTGGCGTCTTACCCAGCGTGGCGCGCGCCTTGCCGTCAATGGCGAGTGCACCAGCGTTCCAAGCTATTTCCGTTTTCGTCCCGTCGATTTCGTACTTGAGGGTGTAGTCGAAGCCGGGGTTGCCTTTCTCTTTGTCGTACTCAAAAAGGTGACGGAAGATTTCCGTCAGAGCCTCGAACAGATTGGATTTTCCACTACCGTTTTTACCGACAAACACGTCGATAAAGCTGTTGCCGTCGAAGCTCAGGGAAAAGTTCCGCAGGTTTTTGTACTGGCTAATGGTGAGCGCTATCAGACGCATGATCGCTTCCTCAAACCTGCGCCATTACGGCGCGCAGTAGTTCGGTCTGTTTGTCTGTCGCATCGCTGATCTTCTGGTCCATCGTGTCGCACAGGGCCATCAACTGGTCGATGCGGGCGACAATGCGGTGTTGTTCCGGTAAGGGAGGTAACGGGACAAGTGTCTCCTTAATTTTCCCTACATTGAGATTGGGCTGGGCAGCACCTTCAGCAAGCAGGCGAATCTCGTCGTATATCTTGATAAAAAAATACTTTAGATATTTTTTTATCCCTTCAGATGATCTGAAAAACACCAGTGCAGCCACGGCCTGGTTTGTAGCTCCAGGGAAGACAATTTCACTTACCTGCCCACGAGTTTTCCCCTGCCCGTACATTGCAACCATTAAAGATCCAGCGGGAAATACTTTGCAATTGGTCTCGCTGATTGCCTTCTCGGTAATGAATTTATCTGGCATTGGTGCAAACAAATCATTGGTTGCAGAGCTGGTGTACCAAGGGATACTTCCACCGTAAAAATCTTGATTTGTTGTTTCTGGTGTTGAACCTGTTCCCACATCAGTCAGCTCAGCCACTCGTACCCACTCCCACCCCTGCGGCAATTGATAAGGCACTTCCTCCGGCTTGATCGGCGGCAGCGGCTTGGGCGTTTTGATCTTGCCTGCCTTAACCAGCCGCAGTCTTTCGGCTCCAATTTCCTCGAGCAGTTCGCTGGCCGGAAGGTCGTTGGGGTCTTGAGGGACGAGGTGGCCCATAACGGCGAGCAGGAGGATGGCTTTGCGCAGTTCGGCGACGTTTTCCTTGACGCTGTAGAGCTCGCCAAAGTGCTGCTCGATAAAGCCCCAGGCCGAGCTGTCCGACGCGGCGAGAAGTTGCTGCATGGCGGCAGCGTGGACAGTCAGTCGCTTTTCCTCCCGCTCCTTGCGCAGGGCTTCCAGCGCATCGCAACGCGCCATCAGTTGGTCGATTTTGGCGACGATGCGGTGTTGTTCGGGAAGAGGAGGTAGAGGTACAAGCTTTTCGTTGAGAACCTTAAAATGCCGAGCATATCCTCGGTCTGTCAGGTCGAATGACTGGATAAGGCGGTATAGAAAATTTGTCGAAATACCTATGTGTGGACAAAGGACTTTTACACCATCTGCTCCGATGACAAAGTCAAAATCTACGAATTTTATATTTTTCGTATGATCACCGAAAACAATGACTGGGCGCTCTAGATGGAGAAGCTTTGACTTATCGTCACAGTAGCCAGTGACGAAGTTTTTTCCTTGGTCAATTACTGGAAACTGGCCGTGCTCAAGATATTCCTTGGTTTGAATTTGATTCGATTTGTTGCCTATTCCGAAATAACATTCTGGCAACCTCACCCACTTCCATCCTTTTGGCAGCTCGTAAGGCACTTCCTCAGGTTTAATCGGCGGCAAGGGCTTCGGCGCTTTGATCTTGCCTTCCTTTACCAGCCGTTTTTTTTTCGGCCTCAATGTCTTTCAGCAATTCACTAGCCGGCGCGTCGTTTGGATCTTGTGGAACCAGTTTGCCTTGCATGGCCAGCGTCAAGATCAGTTCGCGCAGCTTGGCAATGCCATCGGGCGCGGCAAAGGCGGTGTCGAAATGCTGTTTGAGCAGATCGCGGGTCGCGGTAGTCATGCCTTGCCCCCGAGACACGCCATCAGCTCGGCTTTCAAAGCAGTCTGCGCTGTTTCGAGCTGGGCGACGATTCCCTGGTATTCGCGCATCAAGTCTTCTGGCTCGCCATGCTCGACTTCTACCAAGTGCGGGTTCTTGCCAACGGCATCCAGGTTGTAGTTTTTGTCGGCTATCTCTTTTGCAGAAACTTTCCATGCGTATTGCGTTGTCTTGCGACCTTTGCGGCTGGGGCCACCCCACCAGGCTTTTTCGAGATCGAATTCCTCGATGGTCAGTGGCTTGGAGCGTGAATAGCTCTTGTAGCCCTCCGGGTAGGGGTGTTCAAAGAACCAGACGTCCTTGGTCGGCTCGCCCTTTTCGAAGAACAGCACATTGGTGGCGATGCTGGTGTAGGGCGCAAAAACACCCTTGGGCAAGCGCACGATGGTGTGCAGGTTGAACTCTTCGAGCAGTTCGCGTTTGAGCGTGGTCTTGGCGCCTTCACCAAACAGGAAGCCATCCGGCAGCACGACGGCGGCGCGGCCTGTCTCGTGCTTGAGCAGATGCATGATCAGCGCCATGAACAGATCGGCGGTTTCGCGGGTCTGGTACTTGCGCGGGAAGTTGTTCTCGATGCCGTCTTCTTCCATTCCACCAAAGGGTGGATTGGTGAGGATGATGTCGACACGGTCTTTCGGGCCGTAGTCTTTGAGTGGGCGACTCAGGGTGTTGTCGTGCCTGATATTGCTGGGTACATCGATGCCATGCAGCATCAGGTTGGTCATGGCCAGCATGTGGGGCAGTGGCTTCTTCTCTACGCCGTGGATGCTATCTTGCAGTTTGGTTCGGTCTTTGTCCGTTTTCTCCTGCTTCTTCAGGTGCTCAATGGTGCAGGTCAAGAAGCCACCCGTTCCGCAGGCTGGGTCCAGCACGCTCTCGCCCAATTGCGGATTCAGAATATCCACCATGAACTGGGTAACGGCACGTGGCGTGTAGTACTCGCCTGCGTTGCCTGCCGACTGGAGATCGGCGAGGATTTTTTCGTAAATGTCGTTAAACAGATGCCTGTCTGTGGAGGAGTTGAAATCAACATCATCTTCAATGGTGTTGATCACCTGCCGCAGCAGGGTGCCAGATTTCATGTAGTTGTAGGCATCCTCGAACACCGAGCCCAACACCTTGCCATGGGGCGTGACACCGGCAGAGGTGGCCAGCTTTTTCAGCGAGGGGAAGAGTTCATTGTTGACGAAGTCAATCAGCTCTTCGCCGGTTATGCCCTCGGCGTCTTTGGCCCAATTGCTCCAGCGGAATCGGGTTTGCAGCGGCGACTTATAGCCGGGAATAGTGAGCTGCCATTCCTGCTCTTTGTCGTCGAAGATTTTCAGGAACAGCAGCCAGACGATCTGGCTGATGCGCTGAGCGTCGCCATCCACGCCGACGTCCTTGCGCATGATGTCTTGGATGGTTTTGATCAGGGTACCGATAGACATGATTGTGGATTCCGTGTTTTTTGTTATGCGCGCAGCTGTGATGAGCCGTATAGCGCTTGTTCGAGTTCGTGCACCGCGTGCTGGTATTGATCAAGCCCGCCAAAGGTGCGGATGATTTCGATGGGGGTGCCGAAGCTGGTGAAGGGCGCGATGGTGAGGATCTGGGTTTCCTCAATGGGGCCCACGCCTTCATCGGCGTATTTATCCAGCAAGGCCTGCAGCACGCGCTGCGCCTGTTCGCCATAGCGGGTGAAGTAGTCGCGCTTCTTCACCTGCTCGGCACGCTCCTTGCGGGTGAGCGGCGGCTGGTCCCAGGCGACATGGCAGACCAGATCGAAAGGGTCGAACTCCTTGCCCGACTGACGGCCAATTTCTTCGGCCAGTGCCTCAAAGAACACGCCTTCGTTGGCCAGTTCGTCGATGATGGCCTGCTTTTTCTCGGCATCGTTCCAGCGCCGCAAAAAGTCATCGAGTGAGCTGAACTCTTTGGCAAGCGCCTTGCGTGTGTAGTCTTTGAGAGATTCGGTGATCAAGCGGCCAGCGGCATCGAAATACTGCACCCGCTCGGATGCCACCTTGACTTCTACATTGGCGACCACATAGCGACGGATGCCGCTGCCTTCTTCGCCGGGCGGAGGTTCAGCTACGCCCGACCACGGCGATTCTTCTGCCGGTGGATAGGTGAAGCCATCTTCGGCGGGTGAGCTCTCGCCATCCTCCGGCGGTACTGGCGAGTCGTCGCCCTTGGGTTCATAAATCTGCACCGGGTCGCCATCAAAGTCTGGGTCGGCAAACAGCTCCGTTGCCTTCTTGAAATCAATGATGGTGAAGTAGTACTTGTCGTAATCCTCATTGATGCGCGTGCCGCGCCCGATGATCTGCTTGAACTCGGTCATGGACTGGATACGCTGATCCAGAACGATGAGTTTGCAGGTCTGCGCATCCACACCCGTGGTCATCAACTTTGAGGTGGTGGCAATAACGGGGTACTTGGACTCTGGGAAGATGAAGTTGTCGAGCTCTGCCTTGCCCTCTTCGTTGTCGCCGGTGATGCGCATCACGTACTTGCTGTTCTGTGCAACGAGATCGGCGTTCTCGTTGACCAGGGCTTGGCGCATGCGCTCGGCGTGATCGATGTTGTCGCAGAAAACGATCGTTTTATCGAAGCGATTGGTTTGCTTTAGGAAGTCACTGATTTTTTTTGGCAACCAGTGTAGTGCGCTTCTCCAAGACGAGTTTTTTATCAAAATCCCGCTGGTTGTAAATCCGATCCTCAATTTCATTGCCGTGTTTATCGACCATGCCTTTGTCAGGGCGCCAGCCGGTGAGGTCTTTATCCAGGTCAATGCGTACCACCTTGTAGGGGGCAAGAAAGCCGTCGTCGATACCCTGCCGCAGGGAGTAGGTGTAAATCGGTTCGCCGAAGTAATCGATGTTGGATACTTCTTTTGTTTCCTTCGGGGTGGCTGTCAAGCCGATCTGTGTGGCCGACGAGAAGTATTCCAGAATCTCCCGCCAGGCCGAGTCGACTGCCGCGCTGCCGCGATGACACTCGTCGATGACGATCAAGTCGAAGAAGTCACGGCTGAACTGTTTGTAGATGTTGTGTTCTTCTTCCGTGCCAGTGACGGCCTGATATAGCGACAGATAGATTTCATACGACTTGTTGGCCTGCCGCTTTTGGATTTTGGTCATGGCCGACCCGAAGGGCTTGAAATCGTTGGTCATGGTCTGATCGACCAGGATATTGCGGTCGGCCAGGAACAAGATGCGTTTTTTGGCTTTGGATTTCCACAAGCGCCAAATGATCTGGAAGGCGGTGTAGGTTTTGCCGGTACCGGTGGCCATGACCAGCAGCAAGCGGTTCTGGCCGCGAGCGATGGCTTCAATGGTCTTGTTGATCGCCAGTAATTGGTAGTAGCGGGGTGCTTTGTTGCTGCCGTCGCTGTAGTAGTCCTGCGAGACCAGCTCGCTTTGCGCCGCGTTCAGGCCGAGGTGTTCTGCCCACCATTGCCAAAGCACATCCGGGCCCGGCAATTCGTGCAGAGCCAACTCACGCTCGATGACCCCATCCTTGGCAATCTTGTTGTGAAACAGGAAGCCGTCGCCATTGCTGCTGAACACAAAAGGCACCTGCAGCATTTCGGAATAACCCAGCCCTTGCTGCATGCCATCGCCCAACGAGTGCTTATTGTCTTTTGCCTCGATGACCGCGATCGGCATGTTGGGCTTGTGGAACAAGACGTAGTCGGCGCGCTTGTTTTGAGCGCGGGTGTGTAGCTTGCCTCGGACGATGATGCGTCCCTTCGTAAGTGGAAACTCTTCTCGCACCTGGGTGGCAACATCCCAGCCCGCTTGCTCAATCGCGGGGGTGATGAACTTGGTACAGATGTCCCGCTCTGACAGCTCTTTCTTATTCATGCGCCATTCCCTTCCGGCCTGTGCTCAGCGAGGCTGGTCTTCAAATCGTGAACTCGCGCGTAGTCCAACACCAAGATTTCGATCATCGACGCCACCGAACGGCGCTCGCGATCAGCCGCCAAGCGCAAAAGCTGCTTGATCTCGGCGGAGGTGCGGATGGAAAGGGTTTCGTCTTTCAGGCGTGACATGGCAGCGTCTCGTCAAGGTTGACACGCAAATGTACTGCCTTTGTATGTTTCTACGCAATGTCGAGTTGCACCTTAGGCACACCCTTCTAGAGCGTGTTATGAACTTGCCCCTGAAGCCAGCACCCAAGCGGCTGCCGGCAGCATGAGCACGGCAAAGACCAAGAAATGCAGACCGCTGAGAACCATGGGCAAGCGCTCGTAATCTCTGGCCAGCCGACGAAACCGCGCCAGCCAGCCAAAGCTGCGCTCGACCACCCAGCGTCTGGACAGCAGAACAAAGGCCTTGCGGGGCATCGCTCCACTCTGCCGCTACGACGCCACTTCGGAAAGTTCATGACACGTTCTTGCCAGCGAAATTGGCCCATTTGGCGAAGGCATTGCCTCATCGAGCCGGGGCGACAGCCCTCTGCGCGGGTTTGTTCGGCTGAGCTCAAACGTTAGGCGTCTGCTTTCGGGTGACGAGTTCGGCAATTTGAGGGACGGCACCCGCTGCTAAGCGGACCTCTGCTGGCAAATAACGAACGGCAGCAGCGGGTCGTTTGTTGCCGGTGGTCAGTACAAGCAGGCCGGTCATTGCGTATCGAAATGATGGTCAATGAAGGCCAGCGCCCGCACATGGCCTCTTGTCCGCATGCAACTTCACCGGTCGCTTGCGTGTCTGCCCTCGGCAAGCCTTCAACAGCTGCAATCACATCCAGGCATCTCTCGAACATCATGAGCCGCGCCATGCTTGGCGGGCCGCACTGCGACACAGGCCATGTCAGGTTCGCCGTCCCCTGATTAGAAATACTCACAGCCTTGAAGAACAGGATCGACAACATCTCCAGGAAGTGCGCAATCCTTGCAACCCTGGTTCGACAGCCATCGAACTCTTCAGTCCATGCTTGCTGCTTGCACCGGGCACACCAGGCTGTAGAGATTCGAGTTGCTGCACCTCAGATACAAAAAAGTGCCCGGCCTCCATCACGGAGAGCGGGCACTGTTCTGATAACAATCTTATTTATAGCTGATGGTAAACGTGGCATTGGCATTCGCACTGCCGACAGTAGGTTTGAGAGTCATAGACGTTCCGACGTAGCGTGCTCTCAACTTAATGTCCACGGGCACATTACCAAACTCGCCAACCATCCATTGGTTCTCCTCCCCGGATTCCGGACCGTAGCGAACAAGCTCGCCATTATCTCGAAGGATTTCTATCCCGACATTCTTTGCCTTGGAGTCTTTGGAGAGAGAAAGTGTACTTGAACGGTTAGAGGGGTTCGTAGAATCCGAGAAAACAATGAACATTCTCGTCGTTGAATTAGGATCTCCACCCGAGCACTGCAGCCTCAGGTTGAAATCTTTTGTTGGCCCCGCGCGCTTGTCGGTCAGCTCACTTGCATCGCCGTCCAGTTCAACACTGACGGTTTTTGTTTCCAGCGCACAAGATGGCACTCTTGGCTTGACCTCAATTCCTTGACCCTCAAGCCGTATTTGTCGAACGACATAACCAAAATTGACAAACGTGGTTTCACCGATGACACCAGATATTCTACCTCCCGCCGTAATTTTGCCTATTTTCACAAGTTCCACGGTGAATTCATCGGCCGCTAACATGTCAATCCACCGTTTGTTACCATAGTCTATCCATTGCGGCCACCACTCCTGGTTAATGCCACCTTTGATCCGTATTCCTACGCCCTCTATGCCAGTCAAGTACGTATTGTATGGACCTCGACTATGGCTTGTCGAGACTGTGTAAAAGCTTAAACCAATATCCAGCGGGCATATAACTCTTCCTCCTTTTCCATTGGCTCTCGAATTTGACCTATAGAACACTGTTCCATCAGAAACATTGGGATCAAATTCGCCCGCATTAAAGGAAGGGAATGTCCAATCCAACCGATCCGCTCTTCCGCCACCATCCAGTTCAATATGGCAAACATCAGACCTTGCGGCTGTCGACAGCAGAATTGAGAACAACAGAAAAGATATCCGTACAAAATTTTTCGGATAATTTTTTGATTGAAATTGATAGTTTGCCATTATTCATCCAATATTTTTTGGACATGAAATAGTATCTGACTCAATGGTATTCAGGCTTAGGAAAATTCTCAAAATCTCGGCGGGTTTAGACTCTCGCCAGTACGGGAGTTCTCTCACTCAGTCTTTTGCTTGACGGAAAAATACCTCGCTCTTCAACTCATTGATTCATTTATGAAAAATTCGAGTTCTTCGAGAGCATTAACCACATATTTTTCTTATTCATCAGGCAATACTCCCAAGAAGTCGAACGTCTTGACATGCGACTTCGCCTTACACGGTATCTGTTTGCATGCAATGCTGCCGCCCTGCTCCCTGGTGTGGAGATGACGCCATGAGTTGCACGCCTTCGTGAGCGCAATTTGTGAGTCCTGCCGGGGGCCGGCCCGGGCCAGCCGCTCTAAAGCGGCCAACACGACGCTGCAGTCGCGGCTTGGTGAAGCAGGTCATAGGCGGGGATTGCCTGGAGCAGGCACCCGAGGCGCACAAATCAGGCGCATAGTAAGGCTGTGGGTGCTGAGGAGCCGAAGACATGAAATCGGATGCTTCGTTTCGTGACCGGGCGGAGGCCGGCCAGGCCCTGGCCGCGGTGTTGACTGCGTGGCGTGAGCAAGCCGATGTGCTCGTGCTGGCCTTGCCACGGGGCGGCGTACCGGTCGCCTATGAAATTGCCAGCGCACTGGCCCTGCGGCTGGATTTGATGCTGGTGCGCAAACTAGGCACGCCCGGCCATAAGGAGATGGCGATGGGCGCCATTGCCAGCGGCGGCGTGCGGGTGTTGAACGATGATCTCATCCGTGGCCTGCACATCCCTCCATCGGCCATCGATGCAGTCACGCAAGAGGAAGTACTGGAGCTACAGCGCCGTGACCTGGCCTATCGGGGCCAACGCCCCTCGCCAGCCGTGGCCGGGCAACGGGTGCTACTGGTCGATGACGGCCTCGCGACCGGCGCCACCATGCGTGCTGCGATTGCTGCGGTACGCCAGCAGGCGCCGGCGCACATCGCAGTCGCCGTACCGGTCGCGCCCGTGGAGACGCTGGCGATGCTGCACCCTCTGGTCGATCAAATGATCTGCCTGCTCACTCCAGCGCCCTTTCTTTCCGTTGGTCAGTGGTACCGCAATTTCGCCCAGACCACGGATCAGGAGGTGAAGACCTTGCTGAGCAAGGCCTGGCTCAGGGAATTGCGTGATGCTGACCAATAGCCCGGTGCGCTGTGCAGCTGCTGCCCGGCCACTCCAAGCCGGAGTCGACACCGAGGTGCCTGAACATCAGGGTTGACGATGCCCGCGAGATCTCTGAGCAGACGGAGATTTGAAGCTGTTGAAGGCAGCAATGTGGCGCTGGGGCGAGCTAGCATTCCCGGCCAGAAGCTGTTCTTGAAGGCACTCCCTCAGTTGACTGCTTCAGGCTGAGAGCCGTCATCAAGTTTTGGCCGCTCAATGACTGCTGATGTCGATACCTGACAGACTTTCGTAACCTTGATGCCTGCGTTGTAGACCTCAACGATTTGCCTGAACTCTTCTCTGCTAGTACCCAGATGTGCCTGAACTACCCGCCAGCAAGGCCACCAAATCAACCTCGCGCTCGACCTCCGCACCATCGATCACCCGCTGCTCCAGCTCATCCAGGTGGGTCATGGCCACGGCCAACGCTTTATCGAGTGCACCACTCAGCAAGGCGTTGATGATCTCCTGGTGCTCACGGGGGGCACATGCGGTCGCAGCCACGCTGTCGAACAAGGCTTTGTACAACTCAGTAGTGGCCACCAAGCGCTGTATGTAAGACAGCAACTCATCGCTGCCCGCCATTTGCGCCAGCACCAGATGGAACTCACCGGCCAGCCGAATAGAGTCTGCTCGGCGCCCTTCCTCCAGCGCCTGGTGTTCCGCCTGCACATGGCGCTGCAGCACCTCTGTCTGCGCGCTGCTCAACTGGCCGCACAGGCTGGTGACCAGACCGGCCTCGACAATGCGCCGTGCACGGTAGATGCTGCGCATTTCCTCAACCGTCGGGTTGGGCACAAAGGCACCACGGTTGTGCTCCAGGATCAGTCGCTTTTCAGCCCCTAAGCGCGCGAACACCTTGCGTACGGCACCACGGGTGCAGTCCAGCGCCTCGGCAAGCGCTCGCTCGCGCAAAGGCGTGCCGGGCCGCAGCTTGCCGCTCAGCAGCGCCCGCGAGATTGCCTCATAGACGCGCTCGTCCACGCTGCCTATGCCGTCGGCTACAGGCTCTTCGCTGGGGACATTGGGAGCAAGGCGGCGGGAGGAAGCGGACATGGGCAACACAAAGACAACAAGCGTGAAATCTTAGCGGCAAGGGCACCCTGCATTGAAGTCAGGCGGCTAGTCACCGCCAAGCATCAGGGTTTACGCGCAATACCTGCATAAATAGTTGTCAGATCCTAAATCTTGGTTAACCAAAATATAGAATTTGGTTAACCATTTTATGATCAGCCCTGGAAGAAGGAGAGATATGCCATGAAACCTGTTTATTGCAGTGTTGCCCAGACCTTTGACACCCTGGTCTTCATCGTCGTCGCTCTCATCAGTGGATGTTCTTCGTCGCCCGCCAGGCACATGTCGGTCTGAGGCATTTTTCTGTTCTCTAGAAAGTTATCCATGGGGCAATTTCCCGCTTTTCCTCTCAAAGCCCTGGCGGCCCTGTCGCTAGCTGCAACATCTGTCTTAGCCCACGCCGCATGGCCTGACCGCCCCATCTCCCTGGTGGTGGGTTTCACCGCCGGTGGATCGGCCGACACTCTGGCGCGCACGATCGCCGAGCCGCTGTCCCGCCGCCTGGGCGTGCCGGTGATTGTGGACAACGTGGCCGGCGCTGGCGGCACCATCGCCACCCAGCGTGTGGTGCGTGCCAAACCAGACGGCAACACCATCATCCTGGCATCCAACAGCGAAATCGTGCTGGCCCGCCACTTCAATAACGCCATTGCCTACGATGGCACCAAGGATCTGCGCCCGGTCACGCTGGTAGGTGTCATGCCCATGGTGCTGGTCGCCGGTCCCAAGGTGCCAGTCACCTCGATCGAGGCCATGCTCGCGCGCGCCAAGACCCAGGCTGGTGCTGACACCTTCGCGTCCTCCGGCATTGGCACGGCCTTGCACATTGCCGGTGAAATGCTGAACCAGCAGGCCAAGGTGTCGATACAGCACGTCCCCTACAAGGGCGCAGTACCCATGCTGACCGACATCATCGGCGGCAATGTGGATTACGGCTACTTCATGGTGCCTTCGGTGCTGGGTTTCCTCAAAGAGGGCAAGGTCAAGCCATTGGGCACCACCTCGAAGACCAACTGCGAAGTCCTGAATGGCATCCCCGCCATGTCGGCGAGCAAGGCCCTGCCCAACTATGACTTCGGCGTATGGACCGGCATCTTCGCCCCCAAGGGGGTGGCGGACACTGTGGTGACGCGTCTGAACACCGAGATCAATGCAGTGATGCGCGAACCCCAAGTCATCAAAATGCTCGACCAGGCATGCATTGGCCAATCGGGCGGTACGCCCGCTGATTTCGCCAAGCTGATCCTGTCAGACGCCCAGAAGATGCGCCAGATCGCAACGCCCGAAATCGGCGCCGTGCGATAGGCGCCATCACCACAGGAAACATTCAACGTGAGCACTTCCAGCCTTTTACTGCAGAACGTTCGCCCCATGGGCAAGCCAGCCTGCGACCTGTTAATCGAGCACGGCCGTATCGCGGCCATGGGCACCTCTCTGAATACACCCGAGGGTATTGAGCACATCGATGGCTTGGGTCAGTTGCTACTGCCCGGCCTGATCGAATCCCACACCCACCTGGACAAGACACTCTGGGGCCAAGACTGGTACGTCAACGAGGTGGGCAACCAGTTGGTCGACAAGATCAACAACGAGCGTGCCTACCGTTCCCAGGCCCAGCACGACAGTGCGAGCCAGTCGCTGCGCATGGCACGCGAGTTTCTCGCGTTGGGCACCACGCGCATCCGCAGTCACGCCGACGTGGATACGGAAATTGGCACCAAGCATGTGGCTGGCCTGCTGCAGACCCGCGCAGACATGGCGCCCTGGCAAGACATTCAGGTGGTGGCTTTCCCGCAATCGGGCCTGCTGCAGCGCAAAGGCACGGCACAGTTGCTAGATGAATCCCTGGCCATGGGGGCTGACGTGCTGGGCGGTCTGGACCCCTGTGCCATCGACCTGGACCCTGCTCAGTCGCTGAACGTGCTGTTCGAGATCGCCGAGCGCCATAACAAGCCGCTCGACATCCACCTGCACGAACCCGGTGACATGGGAGCTTTCTCGCTCAAGCTGATTTTGGACCGCACCGAAGCCCACGGCCTGCAGAACAAGGTGGTTATCAGCCACGGCTTCTGCCTGGGCGATGTGAGTGATGCCCAGTGCAGCGCGCTGCTGGCACGCATGGCCAAGTTGGGAGTCTCGCTGGTCACCAGTGCGCCGCCTTCGCGCATCGTGCCGCCACTGGGCGCTTGCCAGCGCGCTGGCGTACTGATGGCCGGCGGCAACGACGGCATCCGCGACACCTGGTCGCCCTATGGCCGCCCTGACATGCTGGAACGCGCCATGTTCATTGGCATGCGTTACAACTTGCGCCGCGACGATGAAGTGGAACAAGCCCTGCACTGCGTCACCCATGCAGGTGCCGCAGTCTGTGGCTTTGCCGACTATGGCCTCACACCGGGAAGCCGAGCCGATCTGGTGCTAGTGCCCGCCCAGACGCCCGCCCACGCCGTAGCCGCCCGCCCCGTTCGCTCACTGGTCATCGCCAACGGCCAGATCGTGGCGCGCGAGGGCAAATTGCTGCTGGAGTAACCGCAATAAGAAGCTCAGTACCCACTGACGAACTTCTGTGGAGCCTGCATTCAAACAGCAAACTGTGAAGTGTAGCGAGCGCTCGAGTTCACAACCACTCATGGATCACTCGCCGTTAAAACCCTCGTCGGTGCCGTTTTACCAAGGCTTGCGGCGAATGGTCAATCGCCCGATCGAGCTGTGAGTGCTTCACGCCTCGCGCCGGCTGGTCAGCACTAAAGTGGCCGCCTTTGTCGATTACATGTGCATCGTCTTTCCACACTGCACTTTGGTGGAGGCCCCATTAACTGTTCCCAAAGGACACCCACTCGCAGAAAAGCAAGACATAGGGCCGGTCAATCTTTTGCGGCAACGATGGATTGGCGTGAGGCACAAGGAAAGTGCACTGCGGCACGACACCGCCGACTTCCAGCTGAAACCCGTCGCTGGGCCGGATCGAACCTCGGTGCTCGGATGACCGCTATGTGGCTGTGACCGAAAACTCACGATGAGGCCATGAGCGGCAGCAATCGCTGCACAGCAGACCTTGCTTGACGGGACTCAAACGACAGCAATGGATCACCCCCTGTACAAATGAAGGAAAACCGGCCCCAGGAGTTGCACATATTGGATTGACCAATCCCTTGACCGCACATCAAGCCATCAAGCGCACCCAAAATCGCTCAGCCTCTGACGAGAGCCGTGGACTCGCAAATCACTCTGGCCATGTCCTCTTCTCGGATGGGCTTGCAGAGCACCTCATCGGCGCCGGCAGCCATATAGCGCTGCCGTTCCGCGTCTTCGATGCTGGCGGTCAGTGCCACGATACGGCAGCGAGTTCGAGCCTCGCTGGTTTCACGTGCGCGTACTCGAGAGATCAACTCGGCACCATTCATATGGGGCATCTGGCCGTCCGTGACAATCAAGTCGAAATCCATCTCGCTGCACAGCTCCCAGGCCTGAACGCCGTCCTCGGCAACCTCGGGCACCACACCTTGATCGGACATCATGCCTTTGACAATCTCGCGATTCAGCGCGTGGTCCTCTACAAGCAGCGCGCGCAGCAGCGACGCGCCATGGGCTGGCGCCCTGGCTGCCGGCCGGGGCATGGTGCGCGGCTTCGGCGGCGGCAAAGTCTGCGCCTCGACAATGGGCAGCGTAAGTTTCACCGTGAAGCGGGAGCCTCGTCCGAGTTCACTGCTGACCGATACGGTACCGCCCATATGGTTCACCAAACGGCGGGTGATGTGCAGCCCGAGACCGCTGCCAAAGGCCTGCCCCTGCTGAGCCGATGCCACCTGTTCATAGGGCTCAAAGAGCCGAGCCTGATCCACTGGCTCGATACCGATTCCGGTATCTTCGACCTCCAGGCAAAGGTTCAGCATTCCGCCCTCTGCGCTGCCAGTCGCCGTCAGGGCAATGCTCCCGCGAGCGGTGAACTTGACGGCGTTGCTGAGAAGATTGAACAGCACTTGCTTGAGGTGCAGCGGGTCGACCATCACCCATGCATCGACCTCAGGGGCGACCGACATCTCCAGGGTGAGCTGCTTGCGATAGGCCATGCCCCGGACCAGGACCGCCATGTCCTCGATCAAGGGCCTGAGCGCCACGGGCTTGGGGCTAGAGTGGATCAGGCCCGACTCGATCCGGTTGAGGTCCAGCACATTGTTGAGCAGCAGCAGCATGGTCTGCGCCGCATCCTGAGCTGCTGGCAGGCTGGCATCCTCGGCGGCCGCTCCCTGGCTTCGCTGCCGGGCCATGTCCAGCAGGCCGATGATCGCCGCAAGAGGCGTGCGAATCTCATGGGTCATGGTGGCGAGGAACTGGGTCTTGGCCTGATTGGCGGCTTCGGCACGCTGCTCCGCGCGCCTTGTCCGGCGGACCTGACGGGTCAGGTATATCCCCCAGATCAGCGAGATCGCGGCGGCCATGCCCAGTGCGGCCGCCACCCGCAAAAGCGCCTGTCGATGCTCGTTCCAGAACCCCCAGCCATCGGCCGGATGTCCGGGCTCCCAGTTGCGCACCAGCTCAGCCACGTCCTCAGGCGTGATTGAAAGCCGGGCTTTCTCCAGGATCGCAATCAGCTCGGGCTCCTGCGCCTGTACCGCCATGCTGACGCGGCGCGTGTAGTCGTCCAGAATGCCTATCGGCGCCAGCCGGTTGCCAAGATACCTGGCGTTGATGAAGCGCATCGCGTAGTCGCTGCCGACAACGGCATCGCTGCGCCCTTCCACAACGCTCTGCATGGCCTGCGTCATGTCCGGGAACGCGCGGATCTTCACGCCCGGATGGTCGCGTCGGATGACACTATCGAGAAAGTAGCCCTCGACGACGGCCACCCTCTTTCCATTCAGGTCTGCCAGATGGTGAATGCTCTGCCCGTCGTCCGTGATTCCCTGGGCTGCTCCTGCCGGGGCCATGACGATGACCGAGGTCCTCAGATAGGGGCTGAGCATTTCAAGCCCCTGCGGCGCCTCATCCGAGGGTGCGAAAACCGGGGTCAGCAGCGCCTGCCGCTGGCCCAGGATGGCATTGAGCTGCGAGTAGTTGCGAGCGCGAATGTAGTCAAACTTGAGCCCGGTGCGGCGACTGATGAGCTCCAGATAGTCGGGGCCTATGCCCTGGGCCTTCCCGTCGCTGGAGAACTGCCCCAGCGCCCCCAGCGAGCCATTCAAGACCACCGGAATACTCGGATGCGCGGCCAGCCAGCGATTCTCGGATGCAGTCAATGGAATACGGTCGTCGCCCAGGCGCAGTGGTCGTCCGCCGCTCCAGGAGTACAGGATGTCGTCGCCATATTCCGCCGCAACCTTCGGAATGGCCAGGTCGAGATAGTCGAGCAGCGTGTCGTCGCCCCTGCGGACCAGGAAGCCAAATCCACCGCTGTCCACGGGAACAAAGCCCTGGATCTTGAGATTCACCAGATAGTTGACGCTGATGAGGTAGTGGGCTGACGATGCATCGGCCAGGACGGCATCGACCTCGCCCAGACTCAGTGCCTCCAGCGCACGTTTGGGCGACACAAAGTTCAAGAGACGGCTGTTGGGATACACCTCGGCAGTCTGTGCAGCCGGCAGATATCCCGGGTTGACCGCCATTTTGGTTCCCTGGGTCTTCCCGTCGAAGGGAGCATCGATCCTGGAGACCAGCACAGGCTGGTCCGCAAGATAGGGGTGGGTGAGTTGCAAGCCTGCCAGCCTGGCTTCGCTGGGTGTGCCGCCGCCAAGTATGTCGATCTCGCCGCGCTGCAGAGCCTGCAAGGCATCCTCGCGACTGCTGAACGGCTGCACGCGCACGGGAGACGCAAACAGCAGGCCCACATAGTCGGCCGTGATGCCGCGAAACCGGCCTGCATCAAAAATCCCCAGGGGCGGATAGTCCGGCAGCGAAACACCCAGCGTGAGCTGGCCACGCTGGTCCAGCGTTTTGCGCTGCTCATCGCTCAGCCAACTGCGGGAGGCAGAAGTAATACGCGGTTCAAAATTGAAGACGCTCAACTCTGCCCGGCCTGGGGCCATGACTGCCAGCGACAGGATCAGGAGAACCAGGGAACACCGAATAAAGCGCATCGTCTTGGTATGTTTGTTTATCTCGCCATTCAACTCACTGATTACCTTGGCATTGCATGCGCGCCAGCCGAAAGCGGTCTTCGGCTCGACGAAATAAGGACTGACGGGGTTTCATGGTCAGCCCCCTGCTCTGCAGC
Source organism: Comamonas sp. wu1-DMT (assembly GCF_040187805.1). NCBI lineage: Bacteria > Pseudomonadati > Pseudomonadota > Betaproteobacteria > Burkholderiales > Comamonadaceae > Comamonas > Comamonas sp. wu1-DMT. The sequence continues at coordinate 69,537 of NZ_JBANEM010000015.1, read as the reverse complement.
CCTCACTGCGCCTGATCTTATCAAGCAGGCCGCCGATAAACGCCGGGACGGCATTTTCTGAATATTGATCGGCGGGATAGATTCACGCATCACTACCTGCTCGATTTCTGCCTGGAGATTTCCTGAGGACTATAAAGCTGGTCAAGAAAATCGGGGCATGGAGATGACTTGAATTCATTGCTGCGCCTGATGGCCTAACTAATAAGCCTACTAAGCCGGCACTGCCCGTCATTCAACTACCAAGTGCCAAGTATTCAGTACCAAGTACTAAGTGCAATTACGCGTCCGGGCAACTGCGCCGACCTGAAAAGCAAGACTCTGCGTCACGGAGCAGGAATTCGGCAGCAGCGTCTTCCCTGCCCTGCTGCCACGCATGCAGCAAGCATGTGCTGCTTGCCGCATTACCGCCAATCACTACGGGACTATGGGCTGGGGTTGTTCCCCCGCGCGGCCAGCGACCAGGAGAGGCCGAAATCGCTCCTCTCATTGATTGGGCTGAGGTATGGGACTGAGATATTGGAGTGCGAGGGCAATCTGCAGCCCGATTCTCCCCTGCCCTGTTTTCAGAGAGCGATGTTTTAAGAATTTTCCTAGACCTGTAAAAGAGCTCGACTTCTATCATTCCTTGCATGATTTTGACCAACCCTCCCACCGAGAGGTTGAACACCACCGCGCTCGGCTTGCCTATGCTGCTGCTTCATCTGTTGGCTGTAGCGCTGCTGGCCTGCATCCTGTTTGGCACCGCGCTTTATCTGTATTGGGCATTCAGCGGGGAGGTTTCCAACTACCGACGACGCATGAATGCAGCCGCCTACAGCGCGCAGCTTTATTTTGACCAGCGCGAAGCCTTGCTCAAGTCGATCGCCGGATCGTCCGTGCGCAATACCAACCGCATGTCGCCCGAGCGTACCCCGCAAACATTTGGCGAAACACGCCAGATCAGTGTCACGCCGCTGCTGACGGACAAGAACAGCTATGACTGGGCCCTGGTTCTGACTCCGCACGATAGAGCCGACGTCAAGCAGGCCAGCGCCCGCATCATCTATCTGTCGCTGGAGCATTCCACGGCAAAGCGCCTGGGCGCAGATACGGCGGCAAGGCCCTCTCCGGTGTCGCCCGGCACCACGGCGTGGCTTACGGAAGCCCTGGCCGAACGCGCGCCTGCAATCGAGGCTGGCAGTCGTGCGCCCATAGTCTGGCTGCGCCCGCCAACAGATGAAATGGACAGGATCTTTCTGTTCACCCCGCTGGACGCAGCGCATCCTGAACAAACCTGGATCGGGTTGGAGGTCGACGGTGTCGCCTCGGTCATCGCCTCCGAATGCGCAAGCGATGGCGGTAGCTACGCGCTCTATGACACCAACAGCCGCATAACCCTGCACGGCGGCCCGCTGCCCATGATGGGCGATACGGTTGCAACGCAGCTGACCCAGGACTCTTTCGGAGTCCAGGGCGGCACCTGGTTTCCCGAGAATCTCGTGCTGGTCAAATCGGTGGGTGAAGCGCAGTGGAAGCTCGTCTACTACGTCCCGATGCGGGATGTCCTGACCCGTAGTGCCCACTCCTTCTGGATGGCAGGAGGCGTCGCAGCCGTGCTGGCCGCCATCGTCTTGCTGGCCGTGCGCCACATCAAGAGAAAGCTGGTGGCGCCGGCTTTGCGCCAGTACGCGGCTCTTGTCGACAGCCTGGCCCTCAACAACAAGATCATTGAAGTTGCCCCTGTCGGCCTGAGCCTGGTGCGCCGCTCAGATGGCAGGCTGCTTGTATCCAACGACGCAGCCAGGCGCCTGCTCGAGGAGCACGACAGCTGGCGCGAGGATATCCGCCAGGCCACGACCCGGGCAGGCAGCCGCGAGTGCGAGCTTCGCGACGGGCGCAGCGTCATTCTGACCTTCGCCTCCATGCCTTATCAGTCCGAGGACGTGGTCATCTGCGGCATCAGCGACATCACCGTGCAAAAGGAGGTCGAGCGGTCGCTGCGAAGCGCGAAGCTGGCCGCCGACCAGGTGAACGAAGCGAAAACGATGTTCTTCGCCACGCTCAGCCATGAGATCCGTACACCGCTGTACGGCATCGTGGGCACGATGGAGCTGCTGGCGCTGACAGGCTTGAACGTGCAGCAGCAGCAATACCTGAACACGATCCAGCAGTCCTCTGCGACGCTGCTGCGCACCATCAACGACACCCTGGACCTGTCGCGCATAGAGGCCGGCCGGCAAGAGCTATACATCGCCGAGGTCTCGCCTGCGGAGCTGCTGGAGCGCGTCGTCGCGAACTTTGCGGCGCGCGCGCAGGGCAAGGGGCTGCTGATCTACGGGCTTTGCGACGTTGGGGTTCCCTCCTCGGTTCGTGCCGACTCCGCCCGCATACTGCAGGTTCTGAACAATCTGGTCGGCAATGCGGTGAAGTTCACCGAAGCAGGCCGGGTTGCCGTGCGCGTGAGCGCCGAGAATCTTCAGCCCGGGCGCATTCGCCTCAAGTTTCAGGTTGCGGATACGGGCGTCGGCATTCGGGCCGAAGCCCAGGCTCAGCTCTTCGAACCCTACTTCCGTGCCGACGCCAGCGCCAAGGAAGACATTTCCGGATCGGGGCTGGGCCTGGCCATCTGCCGGCGCCTTTCAGACCTGATGGGCGGAAGCCTGTCTGTTGTCAGTGAAAAAGGCCTGGGCACCAGCATTACGTTTGCCGTCACGCTGGATGTTGCCGCGTCAGAACCTGCCCCGCCGGTGGTACTGCGCAAGCGCGCGGTGTATGTCGACGGCGCAGCTCCGGAAGTTGTGGCAAACCTGTGCGAGTGGCTGAACTCATGGGGCGCTGTCGCGCTGCCGTACCGGAGCGATCTGAAGCTTCCGGCCTCGAAAGACGCCGTCTTCGTCCAGGCCTGGCCGCCGGCCCCGCCTGATCTGCCGTGGAAACACAAGAGGGTACGCGTCGTGGCACCCGGGTCCGGCCAGGAGTCCTTGGCCTCGACAAGCTCCAAGCTGAGCATCACCTGCACCACGAATCCGGTCAGCATCGGGCGCGCCGTCCGGATGGCACAGGATGGTATCGAGCGCCCGCTGAGCGCGAAGGTTCACGCCAAGCGGATATCGCTGGGATTGCGTGTGATGGTGGTGGAAGACAACATCATCAGCCAGATCATCCTGCGAGAGCAGCTGGAGCATCTGGGCTGCAAGGTAGTCACTGTCGTCAATGGACATGAGGCGCTGCGCCGCTGGAGCGCTCAGGAGTACGACGTCGTCATTACCGACCTGAATATGCCGCTGATGGGCGGCAACGAGCTGGTCCGCGCCTTGAGAAAGCTGGACTACCAGGGCGCCATTCTGGGCCTGACGGCAAGCACCGCGCCCGATGTCGCGCGCCGGGGTGTCGAGGCCGGCATGAACCAGGTGCTCCTCAAACCCTTGCCACTTCTCACCCTGGCGCAAACCTTGCACACCCTCGTAGAGGATTTGACCTGACCATGCTTTCCAAATACAAAGTTCTTGTCCTGGATGATCACGCCTTTCAATGTATCCGCCTGAAAGACATGCTGGAGGAAGCAGGCTTCGCTCATGTCGACGCGGAGCAAAGCGCCAGTGTTGCCCTGACGCGGATCAAGGAACAGGGCTACAACGTCGTCGTCATGGACGTCAACATGCCCCTGATGGATGGCGCCCAGTTCATCGATCAGCTTGCGCGCCAGGACTTGAATCCCGTCCTGGCCATTGTCACGGCATGCTCGCGCCGCATGGCCAACAGCATCAGCCTGATGGCAAAGGAGCGCGGCTTCGCCGTCATCGGCTCATTCGTGAAGCCTATCGTGCGCGAGCAGATCGACGAGATGGTCAGGAACCTGTTGCGCCGCCCCGCGGCAGAGCGCTCCAGCGCGGCCGCATGCGACGACAGGGTCCTGGACAAGGAGAGCATGGAGATTGCGCTTCGCGACGGCAGTATCCGGGCCTGGTTCCAGCCGAAGAAGTCGCTGCTGTCCGGGAGCATCGTGGGGGCGGAAGCCCTGGTTCGCTGGCAACACCGCGATTTCGGCCTGATGATGCCGGCCTCCTTCCTGAAATCTCTGCATGACTATGGACTGGACCACGCGTTGCTGATGCGCATGGTGGAAGATGGAGTCGATGCCTACAGGACATGGAGACGCCAGGGCTATCGGGTGCCGATATCGATCAACCTGCCGACATCGTTGCTGGATCAGCAGCAGTTGCCGGACGAGCTCCACGCTATAGTCACCAATTGCGGCGTGCCGACAGAGGATGTCACTTTCGAGCTGCTCGAAGACGACATGAGCATGGACGCCGGCCAGTTCTACATGGGTGCCAGCCGCCTGCGACTGCGTGGTTTTGGCCTGTCTCAGGATGATTTCGGCAAAGGGTACAGCTCCATGTACAACCTGATCTCCATCCCGTTCACCGAATTGAAGATTGACCGGGCCTTTGTCTATGGCGCCGCCAGCGACGAAGTGCTGGCCGCGGCACTTGCTTCATCGGTTCAGCTGGGCAAACAGCTGGGCCTGCTGGTGACTGCCGAGGGTGTCGAAACCATGGAGGATCTGCAATTCGTGCGGCAGCTTGGCTGCGACTGCGCCCAGGGATACCTGATCTCAGCCGCCATCGACGCGCCCGCATTCGGCGAGCTGCTGATTGACGAGCCCAAGCTGCATTTCCCTGACTCTGCGCCACATTGAAACAAGAGCGCGTCAAGCGTGCACCACCTATGACACGACAGAAGCATCAAAAAATGGTGATGCCCGCCTCCAGCCGCTTGAGAGCACTTTTTTTTCGGCGTTTTTCCGGTTGCTCTTGTGCTGGCTGGTGCCGTGTATTGGCTCGGCCAGCATATCCTGCAGAATGAAAAGGACCAGCTTCAGGCGGACTTTTCATTCCTGATGGGCAACATCAACGCCCAGGAGCAGATGTTGCGCGCGCTGCGCATGCAAAGTCAGCAGGCCGAACGGGCGAGCCTGGCTTCACGCACTTCGGTCAGCTCGGCTGCAGGCACCGAGTCGCCCTCCTGGCGATTCTTCGATGGGCAACGCGCAGCGGCGTCCATGCCGTTCACCCTGCTCTGCCAGCGGGCAGAATTCTGCCCGGTGACGAGCGGCGTCTACTCAGGGGCAGGCTCGTATCTTTCCGACTTCTATTCCACGTATTGGGCAAATCTGGCGTTCCCAGCCGCGCCCGTCTTCGTCGTATCGCCCGCCAGGCAGTTCAGCCTGAGCGTGCCGGCAGTTGCCGCAGATTCAAGCCATACGCCCCTGACGCGCCGAGTGTTGCTGAGCGTGGTTCAGGCGATCCAGCAACACGCATCCAGCGAGAGTCCGCAAGGAGTCAGGCTAGATTCACCGATCGAGTGGCGACGGGACGCCGATCTCCCCGGCGCGATGATTGGGGTTCTTCCGGTATCCCTGCCTTTGGACGCAGACGATGCGCAGTCCGGCACATCAGGCAATGTCTATGCGGCGACGCTGTTCACGCGAGACCGAATCAGTGCATCGGAGCGCCCCTCTTTCCAGCCTGCCTACGATGATTTCTGGTTGATGCGGCGCGACAGCGGCGTGCTGATAGGCGAGGGACGGCTTCCGGCTGCCGACGATATCGGCTTCAAGGCTTCGTCCGAAGGCTTGATTCTTCGGCTTGCCGACAAAAATGGCGATTGGACTGCGGTCTACTTGCTCGGCTACAGCAGCTTCATCAAGAACCATGCTTGGCTGCCGGTGGGCGCCTTGACCGCATTGCTGCTGGTTCTGGCGGGCGGATTGGGGTTTAGGCGATGGTATCGGCTGCATGTCACCGATCCTGCGCAGGCCGCAGCCCAGAGCGAGCAGGAAATGGATGCATTCAATCTCACCTTGCTTGGCACTGTCCCGGTCGCGCTCTGCGTCCTGTATCGCTCGACCGGCAAGGTCGCCTTCAGCAATGAGCTCGCGGCGCAATGGCTGGGCATAGGGGCCGACGCTGAATTGCACAACGCCCCGGGAGCCAATGGCCTGCTGCGGCAGATCATGGGCACCACGAAGCCGGGGAGCATCGAAAGCATTCAGGGCCTGGACGGCCGCCCCTTGCATGTGAGATTCGTGCCGACACGCTACAAGAGCCAGGATGTGGTGCTCTGCGTGTTCGCGGACGTCAGCGCACGAGCCGAGATGGAGCGCACCCAGGAACAGGCCAAGGTGCAGGCACAACGGGCCGTAGAGGCGAAATCGACCTTCCTGGCGTCAATGAGCCATGAGATCCGCACGCCCTTGTATGGGTTGCTGGGCACGCTGGAGATTCTTGCCATGACGCCACTCAGTGATGAACAGCGCCGACATATCGATCACATCCAGAATTCATCGGGCATTCTGCAGCAGCTGATCAGCGACATCCTGGATGTCACCAAGATCGAGTCGGGGCAGCTTGCACTCGAGGCAGCAGCCTTTGATCCCGGCGAGCTGGTACAAAGTGCGGTCGCGTCCTGCGCGCCAGCCGGCGAGCAAAAAGGCCTGGTCATCTATGGCTGCGTGGACACCTCCGTGCCGGCATGCGTCTACGGGGATGCAGGGCGCATACGCCAGATTCTCACCAGCCTGCTTGGCAACGCCATCAAGTTCACGAACGCCGGACATGTCATCACCCGGCTGCGCGCCGAATCCTTGCAGGACGAGAAGGTTCGGCTGTGCCTGCAGGTGGTGGACAGCGGACCGGGCATCGGCCCCGAAGAACGAAAACGACTGTTCGAGCCTTTCTATCGGATCAACGGCGGCTCGCATACGGTTGGCGGCATGGGCATCGGCCTTGCCCTTTCCGCCAGATTGGCCAGGCTCATGGGCAGTGAGCTCCATGTCACCAGCGAACCCGGCTTGGGCAGCAGTTTTTCCGTGGATCTCGTTCTTGAAAAGGGCAGCCCGCCTGCGAGCTCTGCTCCCCAGCTGCGAGATATCACGACCTATGTACGCAGCCCGCGCAAGGAGCTCAGCGAGAACCTGTGCCTGTGGCTGACACGCTGGGGGGCTCAGGCAAGCGCCCTCTCCCCGCATGCTTATCCCGAGAGCGAGTCGCCTGGCGTGCTCGTGGACGTCGTGCTTGATGATCGAGTCGATCTTGAGGAATGGACGGGCCCGCGGATCGTGGCCAGGGGATACGAAGACTTTGGCAGGCTCCCGCCGCAGGCAAACCGATACTCCGTGCGCAGCGTCGGATTCGCCATTCAATATCTGGTGAGCGGGGAGCTGGAGATTTCGCCGGAGCCCGCTCATCCGCCCTATCATCAGCTGAATCTGCATATTCTTGTTGCCGAGGACAATCCGATCAATCAGATCACGCTGCGCGACCAGCTTGAACAGCTTGGCTGCCAGGTAACCATTGCCCCCGACGGGGCAGACGCCCTCGCGCTATGGAGCATTAACAACTTCGATCTCCTGCTTACCGACCTGAACATGCCGCGCATGAATGGCTATGAGCTGGCAAGCACCCTGCGCGAGCGTGGCGTGTCCACGCCCATCATTGGAGTGACGGCGAATGCCATGAAGGAAGAAGAGACCCGATGCCGGGCTGCCGGTATGAACAGCTGGCTAGTGAAGCCTATCGATCTGCGATCGCTGTGGCTGCACTTGCGCGCGCATGCGAAAGCCAGCGCTGATGCAGCGCCGCCAGGCGGCTCGGACGATCCCGCCGGCAATCCCAGGCTCGACACTTCGGCGAACGCCGCCGCTATTCCCAGAAAGTACCGCGAGGTCTTCATCCAGACCATGAGCCAGGACCTGAACACCCTCGAGGAGTCCGCCAGTGGGGACAATGCCCCGGCCATGCTCGCCGTGTTGCACAGGATCCGGGGAGGTCTTTCTGCTGTCGCGCTCAAGGATCTCCTTGCGCAAGCCGAATCCCTGGAAAATCAGATCAGGTCCAACGGACAAACTCCTGCGTCACGGGAAATGCTGACCCTGCTTGTCAAGGACATGCACGAAACCCTGGACATCGTCAGAAGCAGCATTTCCGCCTAGAAGGTACGCGGCGCCCCGCAGGCCAGCGCCAGCAGTCGACTCGCCTGAAACGACTGCGCTCTGCGCTGAGCCACACCACCCCGATCCCTGACGTGACTACGCCACCGCCTGCAATTGTGCGCGACCCGGCTCCGTGAATCGATGGGCAACGGCAGCCCGGATGTGCAGCTCGCTGAGCTGCCGGAATGGCTTACGTACAGGACTGGCCATGGACAGCCATCCACTCCTATCAGGCTTCAGCACAAATCAGTTGCACAATACAACCATATAGTTGTATATTGCAACCAATATTGATTGCTTGACACCACAGATGACCAACACCCTGTCTGAAATTGACTCGATCCGAGCCGACTCCCGCGCCCTGGTAAGAGAGCTCGGATTCATGCAGCCGACACTGGCCGCAACGGATTACTCGGCATCGGCTGTGCATGCATTGCTTGAAATCGACGCCCATGAAGGCATGACCTCGGTTCAGCTCGTGCAGCTTTTGGGGCTGGAGAAGTCAAGCGTCAGCCGAATGCTTGCGAAGCTGGTTGCAGCAGGAGAGATCAAGGAAGTGGCTGCTATCGATGATGGCCGTTTCAAGCTACTGCAGTTGACGGCCCAGGGGCGCAGCACGGTCAGGCAGATTCATTCCTATGGCCAGATGCAGGTACAAGCTGCGTTTCAGCACCTCAATCGCTCCCAGCAACAGGCGGTTGCGCAGGGCTTGTCTGCATATGCAGGAGCACTTAAGGCCCACCGCTTGAATATGGCAGAAAAGCAGCAAAGCCCAATCACCGTCAGCGCAGGATATCGCCCCGGACTGGTTGGGCGTATTGCCGAAATGCATGCAGCGTTCTACTCGAAGCACTCCAATTTCGGGCAGTTCTTCGAGAGCCAGGTCGCGACTGGCGCGGCAGAGTTCGCCGGACGGCTGAACGAGCCGTGCAATAGGGTATGGACCGCCCTGCTCAATGACCGAATTGTTGGCTCGCTCGCGATTGACGGCCAGGACTTGGGTGACAACAGAGCCCATCTGCGATGGTTCATCTTGGACGATGGTTGTCGCGGTAGCGGTGTCGGCAGGCAGTTGATGACAGAGGCGATGACATTCTGCGATATACGTGGGTTCCGTGAAGTCCATCTGTGGACATTCAAAGGCTTGGACGCCGCCCGCAAGCTGTATGAGTCTTTTGGCTTCAAGCTGCAGAAGGAGGAGCCAGGAGCGCAGTGGGGAAGCACGGTGACCGAGCAGCAACTCGTTCGCTTGACTTGAAAATTCATTGCCTGTTTCAAGGACAGCTTCTGGCCGGCTGCAGCTGTCTTGAGTTTGCCGGGTCGTGCCAGCCGCCCCAAGGGCAAGGCGTGTAACGTTCGACGATGCTGAACGCCGATTGGCTGTTCAGCATCGCCATTGTCCATGGCGTCATCTTCCAGTGAACGCTTCTGAGATGTGCGAAGGGCCACAAATGGTCCATCTATGACTGTCGCCATACGTCCCAAGGTGGTTCGGCAAGGTGCTATTTCCTTGCTTCGGTCAACATACGTACGGCCAAGCCGGCGAGAACCGTTCCCATCAGCCATCGCTGGACCAGGATCCACGTCGGACGGGCGGAAAGAAATACTGCTATCGAGCCTGCAAGCATGGCAATCGTGGCATTCACACTGACGCTGATCACAATCTGGGTGAAGCCCAGAACCAGGGATTGCGAGAGCACGCTGCCATGTTCAGGGCTGATGAATAGAGGCAGCAGTGACAAATACATCACGGCGATCTTCGGGTTGAGAAGATTGGTCAGGAACCCCATCAGGAACAGCTTCTTTGGGCCGTCCTGCGGAAGGTTCTTGACTTCAAACGGAGAGCGGCCACCCGGCTTGACGGCTTGCCATGCCAGATAGATCAGGTACAGAGCCCCGCCAATGCGCAACGCATCGTAGGCATACGGTACCGCCATGACGATCGCCGTAATGCCCAGTGCCGCACACATCATGTAGAACACGAAGCCGAGAGCAACTCCCCCCAGGGAGATAAGACCGGCGGTACGTCCCTGGCATATCGATCGGGAAATCAAATAAACCATGTTCGGTCCTGGAGTGAGGACCATTCCAAGGGAAACAAGGCCGAAGGCAAGCCAATTCTCAAAGCCAGGCATGATGGTTTCTCAAGTGCTGTTGCATTTGAATATATCAGTCGAGGACTGCTCCTGGCCGAAAGCAGCAGCGCTCGACCCGAATCAGGCAGCCGCAGAGTGAGAGGCTCTCTCCAGCCGCATGCGCCCTATATTCATCAACAACATGCCGAAGATGGCCGTAGCGCCGCCACCCAGCAGCGAGTTGGTGATGGGCTCTCCGAGCCAGACGCTGGACAGCAGCATGCCAAACAGCGGCACCAGTGACATATACGCGGCTGCGGCGCCAGCACCCAGCTCCTGGACGCCCTTCAAGTACCAGGCGTAAGCCAATGCCGTAGCGCCCAGGGCCAGCGCCACAACGCTGTACCAGGCGACGGCAGGGGCTTTTGCCAGGCCAGTCCAGGCGGACGAGCCCTCCAGAGCAATGCTGGCCATAAGAAGCAGTGCAGCGCCAATGAGTGCGGTTGCCGTCGTCGTGGTCAGCGCATCCACGCGGGTCAGAACGATGCGTCCTATCAGGGTATAGGCAACCCAGCATGCGGCGCAGCCAAGCAGCAGCCATTCTCCCACGCCGGACGAGGAAGACACCAGCTCCCCCAAAGCGCCGCCGCTCAGCGCATACAGGGCGCCCGTCACGGCCAGCCCCAAGCCCAGGCACATGACGGCGTTCACGCGTTCACGAAACAGCAGCGCTGCGAACAGCATGGTCAGTACCGGGTTGAGCGCCACCACCATGGCCGCCTTGCCCGCGGGCACGGTCTTGAGTGCCTGCAAGAAGAACACGGAGTAGCCCAGCACGCCTACGGCAGAAGCGCAGGCCAGGCCCCCCCCATTGGCGAGGCCCCAGAACACGCAATGCACCCATGCGCCCGCTACGGTATAGCCACAGCACCAGCAGGAGACCAGCCAGAAAGAAGCGCAGGCTGGCCGCTGCCAGCGGAGGCATGGTTTGCGCGACGATGCGTCCCCAGGGCCAGGAGGCGCCCCACAGGGCAGCCATGCCAATCAATCCCAAATGGGTGGAAGTTCGTAATGTGTTCATGAGACGTTACTATCTGATAATCAGCATTCATCGTCGAATGAGTAAAAGCTCATGACATTCACACAACTCGAAGTCTTTGCAGCGCTCGCCCGGGTCGGCAGCTTCTCTCGCGCAGCGGGTGTGCTGGGTATTTCCCAGAGCGGCGTCAGCCATGCCATCAAGCAGTTGGAGACAGAGCTGGGTGTCTCACTTTTCAAGCGCGAAGGGGCTGCGGCAACACTGACCGAAGTGGGCGCCAGGCTACTGAGCCGCGCCAATGACATTCTTCAGCAAAAAGAGGCATTGCAGCAGGAAGCCGATGCGGAGCATGGCATTGCCCGAGGCACCTTGCGCATTGCATCTTTTGGCGCCACCTCGTCGCTGCGTCTGCTGCCGAAGCTCCTGGCACGCTTTCAGCAGAAGCACCCCCTGGTCGAGGTGCACATCGAGGAAGCCATGGACGACACAGTCGTTCAGTGGCTGCTGGAGCGGCGTGTGGAACTGGGCTTTGTCGTCTTGCCCGACGAGCGCTTCGACACCCTGACCCTGGCTGAAGACGAGCTGGTGGCGGTGCTGCCTGCTGCGCACCCCCTTGCGTCCCAATCGGCCATTGCTGCCATGAGCTTTCATGGACAGCCCTTTATCCGTACCAGCGCAGGCTCGGGCCCCCATATCGATGCTTTTTTGGCCAGCCAGGGCGCCTCACCCAGAACTCTGTTCAAGTTTGAGCAGCTCACCTCGATGATGGGCTTTGTCGCGCAAGGCGAGGCAGTCACCATTGCCGCACGTCTGGCTCTGCCCGAGCCCCCGGCAGGTGTTGTCTACCGCCCGTTAAAGCCCCGTTGTCGCCGGAAAATCGCGTTGGCCGCGCTGAGCTTTGACAAGCTCTCGCCCGCTGCTTTGGCATTTGTCGAGCTGGCCCGGAAAAGCAGGGCCAGCCTGACGGTTGAGTACTGAGCGACCTCGTCATCCGAAGCAAGTGGTCTCCCGAATGCCTGAGGCCAAAGGTCGTCTGCAAAGGCCACGCAAGGCAGATTGCCATCTTCGATAAGGCAACCAGTCATGGCCGTGCAATGAGTGCAAGGTTCATTGCATGACTGGATATCGGCTAACCAGTCTTCGCCGTCATGGCAGGCTCAAGTCCATGCCGAGCATTCTGGCAAGGCCGAAGGTGAACAGCAGAACAAACAGCAGCCCCAGCATGAAGGCGGCAGCCACCTTGCCACCCGTGCGCAGCAGCGCGCGCCTGTCCATCCCCTTCTTTCCTTGGTCGTAATGCCACTTGATGGCGAAGAACATGCACGCGCCGAAGATGAGAACCTTGAACGTAACAAAGATTACAGGGACCCAATCGATCATTTTGAAAATTTCCAGCTATGACTTGACACTGTCTACCGTGAGGAACACCGCCTCCCGAAGGAGAGAGGCGAAAACGTCGGCGATTGCCATACAAGAATGGGATCGCCACACGCTCTGAGGCATATTACTTAAAAGCAATTTCCATACATTGAGACAAAATGTCTGCGTATGAAAACCATACAAGATGACAGTTTGCCAGTTTGGCTGCCGCGATTGGCCGTGCATGGCGGGCCACGCTTCTTGCAGATTGCGGATGCCTTGCAAGCGGCAATGGCAGACGGTTCGCTGAAGCCGGGTGATCGTCTGCCTCCGCAGCGCCAGCTGGCAGCACAGCTGAACCTCGACCTGACGACGGTCACGCGCGCATACGACGAAGCCAGACGCCGCCATCTGCTGGAGGGCCGCGGCGCGCGAGGTACTTATGTCGCGGCACCGAGAATTGAACTGACCTCGGTCCTCGACCTGAGCATGAACACTCCTCCCCCACCCGCTGGCGTGGACTTCGACGACCTGCTGAAACAAGGCCTTTCTCAGGTAATGATGGGGGCAGACACCGCATTGCTGATGACTTACCACCTGGGCGGAGGAAGCGACTCCGACCGTAAGGCAGGAGCCAGATGGCTGGAGCCGATGTTTGGATCCCTGGATTCAGCGCAGGTTGTTGTCTGTCCGGGCGCGCAAGCCGCAATTGCCGCATTGATCCTGGCGCTGACGAAGCCTGGCGATGTGATATTGACAGAGCCAGCAAGTTATCCGGGCCTGCGTACTGCTGCGACCCAGTTCGGCCGGCGCATCGTTGCGGTGGAAGCGGACCAGCATGGGATGGTGCCCGAGATGCTGGAGCAGGCCTGCCATCAGCACCAGCCTGGGCTGCTCTACCTCAACCCTACATTGCAGAACCCGACCGCCATCACCATTCCGGAGCGCCGGCGCAAGGAGCTCGCCAACATCGCCAAGCGCTGCAATGTACGCATTGTCGAAGATGACCCCTACTGGCTGCTTGCCGATGCACCGCCGCCACCTATTGCCACGTTTGCCCAGGAACAGGTGTCCTACATCTCGACCCTGTCGAAGTGCCTGACGCCCGGCTTGCGTGTCGCCTTCGTGCTCATACGTGACCCGCATGAACGCGAACGCTTCCTGGTCGCGCTCAGGTCATTTGCGCTGATGGTCGCTCCTCTGACGGCCGCACTGGCCACACAGTGGATTCTCGACGGTTCGGCTGCTGCTTTGATGGAAGGCGTACGCAAGGAGGCGCGTCTGCGCCACTGGATGGCCAGGGATATTCTTGCGGGGAGGTACAGCGGCACTGGAGACGGCCTGCATGTATGGCTCGAGTTGCCAGGGTATTGGAACTCCTCACAGCTTGCGCGTGCGGCCGACAACGAGGGCATCGCCGTCACGCCGGCGGAGGCATTCGCAACCAGCGCCACCGGCAGCGGCTCCGTCAATGCCATTCGCATCTCGCTGGGCAGCATCAAGGACCGTGGACGCTTGCAGACGGGCCTTCAAAGGCTGTCGCATCTGCTTGCACGAAGGCCAGAGCCGTTCAGCGCTGCGGTGGTTTAAGTACCCGGGAAAGACGGCGCACCATTCAGGAGCACCCTCAATGCGTTCGCATCCAGGCCGGCTCAACCCTCGACTGCGCCGGCTTTTTTCGCAAAGGGCTCATACGGCCGCGACATATGGTCGTTCTAGGTTGAGCGGATGGACTGCAGCTTTCCGTTTGTAACAAGCACTCTGGCAATCCGGTGCTGCCGACATTGCCCTATTACACCATCATCACAAGGCCGGCCAGCCTTGATCAGACTGGGAAGGAGAGCCATGCACGACAGGCGCTGCATGTGATGAGTTCGCGATTCTGCACATTTGCTTTGCAAGTGCACGCCGCCGACTTCGCCCGACCCGCGTTGACGGAAATCCCTCATTGCCACAGGTTTCTTGCCGCCGCATTGTTGTGCCCTCCGCAAACTACCCAAGAGGTGCCCCATGGCTGAACCATCGACTTCCACCAAGCAACCGCAACCCGATCCGGCCGAACTCAATGCGTTCTTCCCCTCCCCCTACTCGCTCAGTCAGTTCACGTCGCCCAAGTCCGACCTGAGCGGGGCCGACTACGCGAAAACCTATCAAGGCAGCAAGAAGATCCTGATGATCGGCGCAGACGAGCGCTACCTGCTGACCGATAACGGCAGCTTTTTCTCCACCGGCAACCACCCGGTCGAGACGCTTCTGCCCATGTACCACCTGGACAAGGCGGGCTTCGCATTCGATGTGGCAACGGTGTCGGGAAATCCCGTCAAGTTCGAGTTCTGGGCAATGCCTTCCGAAGACGAGACGGTCAAGGGCTTCTTCAACAAGTACCACTCGCAATTCAAGGAGCCGCTGCGCCTGTCGACGGTGCTTGAGCAGGGGCTGGAGCAGTACGCCGCCATCTTCGTTCCCGGCGGGCATGGCGCGCTGATCGGCATCCCCGACAGCCGTGACGTAGGTGCGGTACTGGAATGGGCTGCGGCCAACAACCGGTTCGTCATCTCCCTGTGCCACGGACCTGCTGCCTTCCTAGCGGTTGGCGACAGCGACATCTACCGAGGCTACAAGATCTGCGCCTTCCCCGACGCACTTGATGCGCAGACCCCGGCCATCGGCTACATGCCGGGTCACCTGACCTGGAAGTTCGGCGAAAGGCTCAAGACCCTGGGTTTCGAGATCGTCAACGACGGCATCTCGGGTGCCGTGCACCGGGACCGCCAGCTGATCACCGGCGACAGCCCTCTGGCTGGCAATGCGCTTGGCAAGCTCGCGGCCGAAACCTTGCTCAAGGAAGTCACGGCCTGAGATGAGCACTGCAATCGCGCAGGCGGCATTGCACGGAGCCCTCGCCATCGAGGGCGCCCGCAGCCTTGCCGCAATCCAGGATACGGTGCGTGCTGTCGGCGCGCCGCTGGGGTACGACCGTTTTGTGCTGTTTTCGGCTTCCAGCGCTCGGGACAATGCGGTGGAGCGCATCTACTGGATCGAAGGCGACTGGTTCGGCACGGGCGCGCCTGTCGATGCTGAAACCTACGTGCGGCACTGCCCGGTGACGCGCCATATCCTGGAGACGAACCAGCCCTTCTTCTGGACCAAGACGAACGGCGCTCAGGGCGAGCGTTACAGCGTCGTCCGCGCGCCGCAGGGCCCGGGTATCCACGGTCTGCAAGTGCCTGTATTCGGCCTCCTGGGGCTGGAAGGCGCGATGAGCCTGGGCGGCGAGCGCATCGATGCCTCGCCGCAGGCCCGGCTGGCGCTGGAGCTGATCGCCCAAACCGCATTCCGCACGGCGCGCAGGCTGCTGGAGTTGCCCGCGCAAGAAGAGCTCGGCCCCCTATCCGATCGCGAACGTGAGGTGCTCGCATGGACTGCCGCCGGCCGGCGGCAGACGGAGATTGCCGCAACCCTCGGCCTGTCCGAACGCACTGTGGAAAACCACCTGCGCCGCATCCGCAAGCGCCTGGGCGTTGCCACGACGGCGCAGGCCATTCGCGTGGCGATCCGCAACGGAGAGATCGTCGCCTGACTATCCATGTCGGCTCACATCTCAAGTATCCCTTTGGAGCATGTAAACGGGGGGCAGGAACCGGCCGCAGGAGCTCTTCAAGACATGGCTCTGCCGGCTTCTGCTCCCGGTTCAGGTCTATGCTGAAGTGGGTAGCGCTTTAATGGAGCGCAGAACATTGCGTGTGATGCTTTGCCGTTTGGCAAGGTCGGCAAGTCTGTTGGGCGTGTCCATGTTCAAGGCGAAGAAGACGGGGCCGCTGGGCCACTCTACCCAGCCCACCCACCAGCCGATTTTTCCGGTCCAGCCCGTTTTTGCACGCAGTATCCAGTCAGGCCCTGCTTCATTGACCATCACGTCCTTCACAAGCCGCTGGTGCTCGACCTGGAAAGGCAGTTGATTGCGGTAAAGCCGTTGCAAGAAAGCAATCTGCTCGAAGGATGAGATGGCGAGGTCGCCCTCAACCCAGAATGGCTTGTCGCCAGTGGCGACCGCATTGCCATACCCAATCTTTCGCATATAGGCGCTCTCGCGTGCATCGCCGAGTTCCTTGGCAAAGCGCTCATACACCCAGACGGTGGAGTTCCTCATCGCGGAGCGCAGATTCTGGTCCACGTTCCAGGCCTGCACAGGTCGTTTCACACCATCCCATTGAATAAGCTGAAATTCGTCACGCAGCAGCCCTGCATCAAGCGCAAACAGGCTGTGCGGAATCTTGAAGGTAGAGGCTGGCGAGTAACGCCGAGCGGAACGCGACACGTTGTAGACGTGGGTAGTTTCAGAGCTATCGCGTGCATCGAGAACAACGATGCTGCCTTGCGCATCGGCTTCTGTGAAAAACCGAGACCACTCGGCCATTTCTTGAGGCTGGGGGCCTGCCGCCGTCACTTGAGCAAACCCTGCGGCCAGGGCGGATAAGACCAGACTACGTCGATTCATGCGGCTAGTTTAAGAGTCAAACGAACCCGTCCTGAGTTGACAGGGACAGGAGCGGTGACACCTTGCCGCGATGGGCAGCGTCTCTTGCGGGCCGGACGGCGACAGCCGCAATCGCTTGAATCCACAGCCAGAGGCTGTCTTTCGAGCAACCAGGTCGGGCATAGCGAGCACTCCAGGGGTACGGACAGCCGCATGAGTTGTCAATCGGCGCTCGCGGGCCCTTTAAGTTCAAGCTGATTGCCGTCCGGGTCTTTGCAGTAGATGGACAGGCCCATGCCGTCAGCACCAAAGCGCCGCACCGCCCCATCCGCCTCAAGACCATGGCCAGCCAAATGGGCGAGGATGGCTTGCTCATCAAAAGGCTCGATACGCAGGCAGAAATGATCGACATTTCTGCGCTCGCTTGAAGCCGCAGGTCCGCCCGCACGGCCTAAGGGGCCCTCAACATCCACCAGGTCAATCATGGATGCACCAGCTCGCAGGTGAACCATACCCAAATCCTCACGACGCTTCACCAAGGTACAGCCCAGGACCGTTTGGTAGAAGCGGATGCTGCGCTCCAGGTCAGTGACGCGCAACACGATGTGATCAATGTGCTGAATACTGAATTTGCTCATGGCGATCTCCTGCTCCAGGCATGCACACTCCTAATCGTATGCACTTGGTGTGACGGAACCCCAGACGTTCGACGAGCGTCAGGGACATTCTTCTTGATCGGAAGGCCTGTGGTTGCTTGATCTTGTCAAACGCAGTTACGGCATGAGGCCGTCAATGTCCAACCAAAGGCTCGCATTGAGTATTTCGGCGTGAGGCGCTGATGTCCATTTCCTTTCGAGAAGTGTTCAGCGCACTGGCGCCGCGCCAGTGGGGCCGTCACTATTTTTGTGCTCAAGCCAAGCCCACGCTGGAGGTGGCGGGGATCGCAGCGGCGGCAGGCCTGGCTGCTCCCGCTCCCTGGATCAGGAACACCCCGCCAAGAATCAGGAGCACACCCAGCACACGCATGACGTTGATGGGCTTGGGCTCCAGCCCCATGACACCGAAGTGATCGATCAATACCGCCACGACCATCTGTCCTGCGACCACGGCAACCAGAAATCCGCCAGCACCCAGTTTGGGTATCAGGGCTGCAGCACTGGCGACGTAAACAGCCCCCAGGACACCGCCGATCCACAACCACCAGGGTCCTTGAAACGCATTGCTGAAATTCGGCATGGGGGCTTTGACCAGAATCAGCATGGGCACCATCACGGCCAGGCTGATCACCAGCGATGTGGCAGCCCCCCAGAAAGGGTGACCAAGAGCACGGCCTACGTTGGCATTTGCAGCGGCCTGAAAAGGCAGGATGGCCCCCGCCAGCAAGGCCATGCCCAGTGAGGCGACCGTCATCAATGCCATCTTGCTGTTCATATCTGCCACTCCTTCAAACGTCTAAGCAATGTCTGAATGGTCTCGCATACGGATTAATTATGGAAATCGTTTATACGCACGTGTACTATTCTTCGCATGGATGATCTGCGCCGTATCGACCTCAATCTGCTGCTGGCACTTCACGCGTTGCTGACCGAGAAGCACGTGACCAGGGCTGCCATGCGCCTGCACAAGAGCCAACCGGCAGTGAGTCATTCGCTAGCTCAGCTGCGCGAGCATTTCAATGACCCATTGCTGGTGCGCAAGCAGGGAAAGCTGGAGCTGACGGCCCGAGGCAATGCGCTGCTGCAACCACTCTCGGAGGCTTTGGGCAGCCTCAATACTCTGCTGGGAACACCTCAGTTCGATCCACTGCAGGCACAACGACGATTCAGGCTGTCACTGTCCGACTATGCGGCTCGTCTGGTACTTCCGGACTTGATGCGATATGTCCGCAAACATGCGCCCGGCTTTGACTTCGCCATCAGTCAGGCCAGCCGGGATGCCATGCTGGTACAGCTAGCCGATGGTGAACTGGATCTGGCTCTGGGGATCTTTCCCGATCTTGCACAAGACATCCAGGTCGAAACACTGTTTGAAGAGGATTTCATCTGTCTCGCAGACAAGGCCGTCAGTCCGGAAAAAGGAGGACTGTCGCTAGAGGAATGGCTGACGCGCCCTCATGTCATGCTGGCATTGAGGCCGGATGCGAACGACGAGATCGAGCGCGCACTCGCCGCCAAGGGACTCAAAAGGAGGATTGCGGTGGCCTTGCCACACTGGAGCGCTGCGGTTGAATTGCTGCCAGGTACCGATCTGGTTCTGACGATTGCCCGTCGTGCTGTCGGACCGCTACGCTCATTCAAGAATCTGCGGCAGTTTGCGCCTCCACGCCAATTGCAACTACCGAAAATGGCATACCAACAGGCCTGGCATGCGCGAAAGCACAATGATCCTGCGCTGGCCTGGCTCAGGCTTGCTGTGATGAACAGCTGCAAACCGAATGCTGGCCAGCAGTGAGTTGCCACAAGTCGCGACTTTTGCGGTAATTTTTCTTCAGTCTCCAGGACTCTGCCGATGACTGCGCATGTAACGATGAACGCCAAACAATTTGTTGAAAACTGGGTCAAGCTCAGGTCAGAACTTCTTTTGTCTTTCATGAATGCTCATGAGGAGTCGGAGGTCGCAACGCGGATCGCAGCCCTAGAGCTCACGCCCAAGCAGCACGAGCAACTTCGAGCGATTCTGGATTCGGTACTGAGAGACACCATGTATACCTTGCTGCTGGGACTTGATGGCGCCGCGAGCATTGGAGGTGAGCAACAAACGTATACGCTTCATGACGAGAGCGGCAATCTCATCTCTGATTGCGGTGAGCTGGAAGCAGCTGCATGGGAAGCCTTTCACGGGCAGGATCAGGCACCTGAGGGCGATTGACAAACCATGCCCAGCAGCTGGTCTGCGTCGTTTGCAGTCCTGAATTCATTAGGGAAGTAGGCGTAACTACGCGCTCTTGGTGCTTGCATCTCTTCAATGCGCTCGACTATGCTGGTTACATTGAGTCACGCAGCGCTAGGAGGGAACTTTGCCAAGCATTGAAGTTTTTGAAAAGCTCACTGGTCGCAAATTTTCGGATGCAGAGCTCTTGCATACAAAGGTGCTCGCCTTCCCCGAAGAGGGAAAAAAGAGAGTTGTCTATGGACTGCTGGCCGAGGCTATCGACATTGACTACTCTCAAAAGTCACTTTCTGAGCTTGGCGAGCAAATAAGGCTGGCCCTGTCCCACATTGAGCGCCTTGCACCCAAAGCCTTCGTTGGTCAGAACATTCGTCTGTACGAGGGCGGCAACCACCTGGACATCATCAATGATGGGGTTGGGAGCATGGGCTGGTTGATTGTGGAAGACCACCTGACTTGATTGGACCTCAACGCCCCGGAATTCAGAAGCGCAGCAATCCCTTGTCCGGCTTCTGATGCCTGTTGGCTGTCTGCGCAAACATCGCCGTGCTATCCGCTGCGCCGGTCTGGAGGTCGTTGCTTGCGAAAGAAGCTTTTAACTTAGCGCATCCAACTGATCTGAACTGGCTGAATCAGAAAGGCTCCTCCGGGAGCCTCCTTGCTTAGACAGAAGAGCTGTTTAATCCACAGCGACCATTACCGACGACGCTTTAATGACGGCATATGCGTTGTCGCCCTCTTTCAACCCCAGGGACTGGGCCGACGTCGAGGTGATAGAGGACGTGACTCTCACACCAGGGGCAACTTCCAGTGTCAATTCCGTGCTGACTGGGCCCGTGACAATCGAGATAACCTTGCCTTGCAAGACATTGCGAGCACTGATTTTCATAGTATCTGTATCTGAAGAAATGACGACGGACAAGAGCATATATTCAGCGACTTGATGGCTGTAGAATCTCTGCCATATAGAGGTCCTATCAGCCGCTGTATGACTGCAATGGGCCGAGCAACGACGGCCGCAATCGCTTGTCGGCTGCGGACATTCGCCAGCATGGTGTGAATAAAGGAATGTGGTCGGTCAAACAGCTTGTCGATCTCGTGCAAAGTATCGCCAGCTTTCCAGCAATCACACATCAGGACCTTCTGAAATTCCGTGTAGTAAATCCGCGATCTTTGCACTCCTTGCACCAGAGGCCGTCATTGTGTTGAATTGACCAGTTGAACCACAACCTAAAGTCGACATTGGAACAGGCGACAGAATCCAGTCATCAGTCGTCTCAACGTTACGTCTGGGTTCCGAGCGAAGCTCGCCCGAAACGGGTTTATGCCACAGCATCTATATTTTCCGTATCTACTTTCTAAGTTCTTGCAGTCTTGAAATAGTGCTACTCTGAATCAAGTTCCAGCTACGAAGAAATTCCTTTTTATAGTTAAGAGTGATTCTTGATTGGAATTGTTCTATCTCAAAGAAATGCGTGCATATAGCTTGGTCACCGCGAGAATTTCCACAACGGATAAGTGCACTAACCTTACCATCTTTATCATTTTTAACGTAAATATCAAAATCTCGCATCAGCGATTTTTTTACCACAGAAGAATCAATAGTCAATGAGAAGTGCCGCAGTTCATAGATGGAATCAACCTCCCTATAAGAATAATTAGGATCTCTATTAATTTCCTGAAAGCTTCTCTTAAGAAAATGGCCATCTCCATAATATTCACCAGCTGTTAACGTAACTCTAATTACAGAATTTAGTGACTCTGAATTTTTCAATAAAGTAAAATTAGGATGGCTTATCCCAAAGCCGAGACTACGAAAATTCGAGCCCCAACTCCTAACCCTCTCTCCTTTTTTTCCATAGCCCCAACCAGGATCACCGTTATACTCAACATTCCTTACATAATTATGGGGAAACTCAAATTTCACATTATTTAAGCTACCAATAAAATTCTTTGAATTTTCATTTTTATCTAACGCAAAAGTCAGCCCATGTGACGTCAATATTAGAAATATAGTGGCAGCAGTACATATAAGTATATTATTCATAAGTAAATATTTATGATGCAACTCATCAAGCAGAAGACCTAAACATCATTTCAAAATGATGAGCGCATTGATGATGATTTCCAATATGCAACCATATATTAATATTGGTCTCATATAACGATCTTGAAATCGTCTAGGCGCGGCCAATACTGCAAAGAATGCGGCGATCAATGCAAACATGCTAATCAAAATAGCGCCAAGAAAATCCTGAAGTGTTGCAAACGAGCGCAGAGCGTTAATCATCAAAGCAGCGGAGACTGCACTTACTACTAGGAAAATGATTCGCATCCACCATTGATGTTCTTTCGCGACGATTCGATCGTCATCAGCCATGGCAGATCGCGCTCGTTCTACAGGTGCAGGAGGAATTCTGGGCATGACTCGCGGTCTTCACATCTCGGAGCTGTGTGAACTCTGGTGCTCCCACAAAAGGCCTACTACTCCCGATAGAAACACGACCAGCACAGCTGGCCATAACGGAGGCTCACTTGGCAATGCGAATAGGTAGATCAACGCGACGCTACAAAATCCGCCGATTACGCTGACATACATGCGCCCATGGCTCCAATCGTTGAGGAAAACGAAGGCAGCAGCGAGCATCGTTTGCAAGAATTTCCACATTTGGTCATGCTAACAGCGAAGGCCTCTTCTTGGCCAACTCCAAAGACTCTGCTCGATTCACCGCTGCCGCTCAAGGCCATACCCTTTGCCTGTCTCTCAGCACCAAGTAGCCCACTAAAGCCAAGCATGAGCCTACTAGCAAGTAAATCGCTCCCGCAGCCAAGGCCCCAAATGCCGGGGTAAAAAGCTCGGCAAGCAAGAGTGAGATTCCACATATTGCCTTGCAGCTGGCTCCTTCGACATGGATCGCACTGCGAATCAAAATGGCGCTTCCATTCGCAATACCGAACACACCAAGAATCAAGATAAACCAACCAAAGACCATAGCCTCACGACGCATTTCTGACCTTCAAAGAGTGTGCTGGATGACCTATCGCGTCCAAGTGTAACTGCTCAGCCTGATTGAAAGAATTCTGACCGACAACTGTGGCAGCGCACGATCCCAAAGGGGCACTGGCCAGTTAAAGTAGAGCCCACTTATTGAGAGCTCTGCCCAATTTCGTAGGGATTGAGGCAATAATTACGCTACCGCTATAACAACTGAGGCTTCGGATGTCGCCATTCTGGCTCTTTGCGCTCGCCGTGTTTTTTGGCTACTTGGCCTACGACGCATTTCAGTTTCACCGTTCGGCGAATCATCGGGTTTGGGCAGCTCCTCCAGCGTCAGGCAGAGCTGTTGGCGCCGACCCTTTGTCGGTACGAGAACAAGGGACTTCGCGCTCTCATAAGTACACCGGGACTGAAGGCATTCCAGGATTGCACTGGGTGTTCCTGGCGATGGCTTTGGCATGTGCCGCAGCGGGCGTATATTTTTTGATATTCAATTAAGTCCATTGCATTTCTTGACCGAAAATTTAAATTGGTCGATTTAAATATGCGTACAGTGCGTAGGTCGCCATTAACAAAAACAACAGCATCAATGCCTCCAATGCAATTATCCCCACCCAAAATCGTACAGGCTCATCTGCTCTGTAGGTGGTAGACGTCCGCGTCCGTATAACGCCGTTCCTAATCGAAAAAATCGGATAAATGATTGCAATGGCCAAAAAACATATCCAGCCAAGCGCAGCGACACAAGTCGCAAGGGTTCCTCGGCCAAGGAAACCAACGAAGACAGGTGAAAGCAGTCCAAACGTAAGACACGCTGCGAGTGGAGTAAAGTTTTTTTTGAACGTCAGTGCGCATACACCTCACCAGATTTGGACGAAAAATCAAACGCGCTTGTCACCCGAATCGAAAGACTCTAGCAATGGCAATGATAGCGAACGAACATGCAAAAGCTGCACTGTTTATCCAAACAACGATCATGGCGATGAATTCAACTCGCAACCCCGCCCATATTGCCGCTGACACCACGTTGCGTTAGCCTGCGGGCTCCACTATTGCTCAGGAGCCTGCCATGTCCCGTCGTTTGGTTCTTTCTGCCAGCACCGCCCTTGCGGCTGCCGCACTGATTGTTGGTTGCGGCGCCATGGGGTCGTCGGGCGGCAACCCCATGAGCTTCTTCATCACCAGCACCAACCCCGGCAAGGGCGGCGACCTGGGCGGGCTGGCCGGGGCCGACCGCTACTGCCAGTCGCTGGCCGCAAACGTGGGCGCAGGCAACAAGGCCTGGCGCGCCTACCTGAGCAATGTAGCGCTGAACGGACAACCGGCCGTCAATGCGCGCGACCGCATCGGCAACGGCCCGTGGCGCAACGCCAAGGGCGTGGTCATTGCCACCAGCGTGGCCGACCTCCACAGTGCCAATGCCAAGGTTGGCAAGGAAACCTCGCTGACCGAGAAGGGCGAAGTCGTCTCGGGCTTTGGCGACGAGGTCAACCGCCACGACATCCTCACCGGCTCGCGCCCTGACGGCACCCTGGCCGTGCCCGAGCCCGGCAAGGACACCACCTGCGGCAACTGGACCAAGAGCGACGGCGGCTCTGCCATCGTGGGCCACCACGACCACAAGGGCACCAATCCCGACCCTGTGGCCAATGCCTCGTGGAACTCGTCGCACGGCACGCGCGGCTGCAGCGTCGAGCAGCTCCAACAAAGCGGCAGCGCCGGTCTGATGTACTGCTTTGCCACCAACTAACCCGGATGAAAGTGCGGGCTTCGTCGGCCCGCGCCAGTTGATGACAAGCAAGCGCTGCCCCTGAACGGCCCTGACGGTTCAATACCCTACTCTGCTTGGCCATTGAATCGGCGCTCAGCTAGGCCAAGATCTGCAATCGACAAGCCGGCATCTGATGAGCTGGTGCTCGGTCCACTATTCATGAAGTGATCTTGCTCATATAATTAGCCACCATATTATATTTTGGCTAACTAATGAAGCTTGAACAGAAGTACCAGGCGCTAATAGAAGAAGCACAACGACGCAAACTTCCCGATGTGGATGGCATCCAGCTGTGCTTTCAAGTGCTGTCGATGGCTGCAAACATCGACCGCGACTGCGCTGCTTTGCTGGCCCCTCATGGTTTGTCTGAGGGGCGCTTTGTGCTGTTGTTCCTTCTCGATGTGGCGCCTGACGGACTCGCACCCAACGCGCTGGCCGAACAGGCTGGCGTGACCCGCGCCACGGTGACCGGCCTCTTAGACGGACTGGAGCGTGAAGGTCTGATTGAACGACACGCCAACGCCGAAGACCGCCGTGCTCTTTGCATTCGACTGACATCAAAAGGAAAACAACTAGCCGGTACCGTTATCGACCAGCATGGTCGGTGGATTGCAGGCTTGTTTGGCAACCTGTCTGTAGATGAGCGAAAGCAGTTGGCAGCGTTGCTGGAGAAAGTACGAGGCCCTGAATCGGACGTTGAATCATGAGTGATCAAGTCCGCAAGGGTGCGACGCGCACCGCTGACATTCCTCGGGACGTTCTTCATGCGCTATCGCGCGGGGAGTTGCAATGTGCGACGCTGGCTGAGTGCCTAGCAGTCGACCAGGCCGTACTGGCACGAACACTCTTTCCGGCACTTACGGCTCACGCACTGAGCACGATCGATGAAGCCTGCCAACTGGGTGTGCTCAAACGCATGGCCCGTATCGGCGCAGTCTTGCTGGAGGACCTGGGTACAAAGGGCATCGCACAGTGCCAAACGCACCGCGCCGATATGGCACGAGGCTGGGCGTGTTTCATGATCGGTGCTCAGCCTAACCTGGATCTCAGTGCACGGCTGGTCGCAATGCGCCCGTTGGCAGACGATGCCCATTTTGGTGTGCGTGAATGGGCTTGGATGGCGATGCGGCCGCACCTGGTGCAAGACCTGGCTGCGGCTATCGCTCAGCTGATGCCATGGACACAAGATCCTTCCGAACGTGTCCGACGATTCGCGTGCGAGGTTTTGCGTCCCCGCGGTGTGTGGAGCACGCATATCTCACAGCTCAAACGCTCGCCCGAGCAAGCACTGCCTTTGCTCTCAGCTCTGAGTAACGACCCTTCGGTCTACGTGCAGGACTCGGTCGCCAATTGGCTCAATGATGCCGCCAAGGACCAGCCAAACTGGGTGCGTGACATCTGTGCCCAATGGCTTCAAAGCACCCAAGCCGCCGCCACACAACGTATATGTCAACGCGCACTGCGCAATCTCAAGTGAAAGTGGAACCATGTCTCATTACCTTGTAGAGCTCTACACCCCCAATTCGGCTTGGCTCGCACTGTCCGCCGAACAAAGGCAACACTTTCTTGGCGGCATCGGACTCGCATTGAATCAACTCTCCAGCCTCGGTGTCGAAGTCCTCTCCCTGGCAGAAACGGACTCCAGCATTGACCAGGGAACCGCGCATACATTCCTTGGTATTTGGCGCTTTCCTGATCAGGCCGCTCGTGACGCTCTGCTGGCAGGCATCAAAGCCAGCGGCTGGTACGACTACTTTGACCATGTGAATGCGGCCAGCACTCAAGGGGCCGCGGATATTCACTTGGCTGCTCTAGCTGCCGCGTAGCGCAGTAATTCCGGTAATGCCGTTATGCATCTGCAATGCATGCGGCTAGTCATTTTCCAGCCCGCTAATGCCCGCTTAATGGCCACCCGCCACAGTCGCCACTGCGGGCTGGCCAGCTTTCGGCATAGCATATGCAACTCAACATGGATCCCCGGATTCGCACAGAACCGGGTGCAAGATCGAGTGGAAAGCATGCGACATCAGCGTGGGTTCACAACACCTGAGTTGCATCAACCGCTACACTGTACATATGCACAGTCATCGTCTCATGAGTGGTATGCCCGTTCAACTGATCGCGTCCCCGGTTACTTTGCCGCTGGCTGATCGCAGCGCACGCGCAGGCTCGCCCGCCAATGACTTCGCTGGCAAGCGGCTGGATATTACTGACCTGCTGGTCACGCACCCCAAAGCCACGTTCCTGCTGCGCGTGGCAGGCCCATCCATGCAGGAACACGGCATCGATGACGGCGATATCGTCGTGGTGGACAGGGAGCTGCGCGCCCGCGATGGGAGCATCGTCGTGGCAGTTGTCGAGCGCGAGCTCGTCATCAGAGTGCTGGAGAGCGATGGCAACACCTGCAAGCTCAAGGCAGGCGCCCCCACCTACCCCGATATCCTGCCTCAGGAAGGACAGACGCTGGAAATCTGGGGTGTCGTCACCAGCTGCATCAAGCGCTTTGCAAGATGAACACAAGTGCACGCCAGCCCAACACGGGCGGCCCTTGAAATCTGATTAGCCCCCAGAAAAGTGCCTGCTAACGAACAAAGGCAATGTAGCTCTTTACATTGCCTTTTTCTTTGGTCAAAAGATAAAAGCGGATTGCACCTTACCTAAGGCACAGATTGGGCTGCCTCAGCTTTATTTATCCTTTGGTATCTTTTGGATCGTTCCCATAGCTGTGCTTTGCACGTATCTGACTATTGTCTCCACGATGAATAGAGACTTCCGCCCCAGATTTTTTGGCTAGTTCGCGTGTGGCCTCAAAAACTGCTTTCTGTGTATCGCCCACAACGCTTGCCCTAGAAGCGTCATGACGTTCGCCGCGCCACTTCCCGTCGGCGCCTTGATAGACGTTGTAATCTTTTTTTGACATGAGCTCCTCCATTCAAAGGTCAAGTAAAAAAAACACTTTGTGCAATTGGCAAGTCCTGTGTTCACGCCTGAACCCATAACTTCAGATGTTCCCATCAGTTCCTCCTCGCCAAGCACTGCGCGATCTTATACTTTTCACGTGGCTAATAGGGATACGTCGAGCTTAGAATCATCCACTCTTCCTTCTACAAATATTTTTCTCCGAGCTTTAAAAACATGGACAGCATCACGATTTCTGACTGGCTCATCGTTACTGCGACTCTACTAAACCCACTGATAGCGGTTCAAGTGACCCGTTTTCTTGATAGTCGCAATGAAGCTCGAGCGCGAAAAATAAGTGTTTTCAAAACTCTAATATCAACGCGCGCCTATGCACTCTCTTGGACGCACGTCGAGGCACTAAATAGGATTGATCTTGAGTTCGGAAAGGGAAGCAAGAAAGAGCGCAGTGTCATTGAGGCATGGAAGGCATATCATGACATACTTAGCAACAATCAAATGTCTCCAGAGCAATGGGGAAGCAAACGTATTGATCTGCTCGTGGATCTTCTTCACAAGATGGCTATTGTTCTTGATTACGACTTTGATAAAACACACATCAAAAATTCTTCATACGCTCCACGCATTCATTCAGAGACAGATGCTCAGCAAGAAGCTATACGTAAAGGGGTTGTCGAAGTCTTGAGTGGTGATCGAGAGCTTCGTCTTCATGTGACAAACTTCCCTGAATAAAACCTCTGCATAGCAAATCAATCAAGCCCGTTTGACACGGGCTTTTTGCATTAGGACACTTACAGGCATCGCCTCGCAAGAAGAGGAGCATAAGAACTCCTAAGGTCAAGCGGAAGAACCTCATCCGATAACTGGCGGTTTTTTTGTGCCCTGACATTGCACGCCAGCACTCTTGCAGACGATTGATTTATAGCCGGGAGGGCGACGAATACAAGACCCGCAAGGGGAAGAAGTCCGCAGGGCAATACCGACGCATCGCAGCACAGCTGCTATCTGCTGAACCTGAACTACGACAGCCAGGGCCGCCCTACCCAGCCCCATGCCCAACCGATTGCCCTGTCCATACAAAAGCCTCTGACAGGGGCTTTTGTTCAGGCCTCTGGCTTGGAGGGCCAGAACATCTCTCGCACTTCGGGTGCGTAGTACGGCAAGGCAAGCACTGCGCCAAATAGTGCAAAGCCCAAGCCCGATGTCGCGTTCCCCAGGCCGGACAGCACAATCGGCGGACTGAAACAGGCGACAACCCACGTAGCAGCAGAAGACCACAAGGTAAACCGGGGTGCCCATGCTCTGAACCGCAGCAGGCCGTAAAAGGAAATGAGGCCGAGCACCACCAGCACCGAGAGCGCCAGCAAGAAGATCCAGTCCGTGGGGCCGACTTCCGACTGCATCAAAAGGCTCTGGGAAAGATCGGTCAGCTCATGGGGCACCAGATCGAAGCCATATTCCGCCAGCATTCCGAATAATGGGATGCCCAGCGAAGCAATCACCAATGCGCGATAAGTCGATTTGCCCATACCCTCTCCAAGTTGCTATGGGTGAATCGTACTACCGCCCTTCCCGCCCTACCTGTTCTTAGCAATCTGCACCGCGGATGCAGCAGCCCATGTGGCACCGGCGAGGCGCTGGCAAGCACCTCAGGCTACGCAAAACCTGCACAGTTAAACGGACCGCAGGCCGTCCGCCAGCCGGCGCAGCAGCTGGAGCTGTTCGCTCTGGATGGTGATGAGCTCGCTCCACTGCGTTTTCTGCAGCTCGTCGATTTTTTTGGTGCAGCAGCATGATTTCCAGCTCGGCCTTGAGGTTGACTTCGTAGTCGTGCTCGCCGCGAATGCGGTCCTTGTCTGCCTGGCGGTTCTGCGACATGAGAATGATGGGCGCCTGTATGGCCGCCAGCATGGACAGGAACAGGTTCAGCAGAATGTAGGGATACGGGTCGAACGTGGAGCCGCGCGCCCAAAGCAGAAAGGCGTTGAGGCCCACCCAGACCAGCATGGTTGCGCAAAACAGCGCCACAAAGGCCCAGGAGCCGCCAAAGGTGGCGACGGCATCGGCTGCGCGCTGGCCGAAGGTGGGCGGTGTTTGATCTAGCTCCTGGTCCACATTGCGTGAAATGTGTTTGCGCCGGGCAATGTGCTGGGCGACCTTGAGCGCTCTGGCATCCAAGGTATCTGCGGAGGCACCAAACAGCCTCTTCGCAACGGTATCCGTATTGAGCATGGGACTTCCTTGTCATCCGAGAGATGAGGACATTGTCAGCATGCTACCCAAGCCTGGCGCTTGCCTTGCGCCCTGTCGCGCCGCCGCCACCGTCATGCGGCAACAAGCACAAGTGGGGGAATGCTTGAATATTGACGCCAGGTGTTGCAATGGCTGCCTTCGAGTGTGAGTATGGGTAGGCAATCGTTCGGATTGCGTAGCTACCGCTGATGCCCAAGGAGGCTGAAAATGTTCAAGCACATTCTGATTCCGACAGACGGCTCGAAACTCTCCGAAGCCGCGCTGCGCGCGGGCATGCAGTTGGCCAAGGAGCAAGGCTCCGAGGTGACGGTGCTTTATGTGATGCCGGACTATTCGGCCTTGATGTATAGCGGCGAGGGGATGGTGGCCTACAACCCCAGCGAGATGCGCCGGGACGCCGAACTAACGGCCGACACAGTGCTAAAGGCGGTGCAGGACATTGCCAAGGCCGAGGGAGTGGATTGCAAGTTGGAGCGGACGATGAACTTTTCGGTGCACCAGGCCATCATCCAACAGGCCAAGGACAGCCACTGCGACCTGATCTGCATGGCGTCCCACGGTCGCAAGGGCCTTGCCGGCATTTTGCTGGGCAGCGAGACCCAGCGCGTGCTGGTGAACAGCGGCATTCCGGTGCTGGTGCATAGGCCTGTGGTCAAAGAGGTCCGAGCCGATTCCCACTGAATTTCAGGCCTTTTCTTGCCCATCAAAAAAACCGCTTGAATACCTACTTCTGGGTGTTGCATCAGCTGCCCCGGAGTGTGAGTATGGGTTTGGCAATCGTTCGGATTGCGTGGCAACCCCACAGGCGCTGGCGCGCAAGGAGGCTGAAAATGTTCATGCACATTCTGATTCCTACGGACGGCTCGAAACTCTCCGAAGCCGCGCTGCGCGCGGGCATGCAGCTGGCCAAGGAGCAAGACTCCCAGGTGACGGTGCTGTATGTGATGCCGGACTATGCCGCCTTGATGTACAGCGGCGAGGCGATGATGACCTACAACACCAGCGACCTGAACAAGGACGCCGAGAGAACGGCCGACAGGGTGCTGCAGGAGGTGCAGGACATTGCCAGGGCCGAGGGGGTGTATTGCAAGACTGCGCGAGCCATGAACGCCTCGGTGCACAAGGCCATCATCCGGCAGGCCGAGGAAAGCCACTGCGACCTGATCTGCATGGCATCGCACGGCCGCAAGGGCATTGCCGGCATTTTGCTGGGCAGCGAAACCCAGCGCGTGCTGGTGAACAGCCATATTCCGGTGCTGGTGCACAGGCCTGTGGTCAAAGAGTAAAGCTACTCACAACCCGCGAATGGAGGCGATCAAGCCGCCCAAGCCTGCGGCAGTGATGCCCGATCCGGCCAGCACATAGGCCACGGCAATGCGGCGGACATGGCGGTCTGCGGCGGCGGCATTCAATGGTGTGGTGACGGTCACTTTGGAAAGCATCATCAGCGCTCCGATCCTTGGGCTTTCAAGGGTTGGGAACGAAAGCCTCAGTCGGTCTGAACGCCTGGGGCTTTCACCTTCTCTGCGGGCTTGGTCAGTGGGTCGCCAGCAGTTGCCTGTCCACCTACACCTGCCCTATCAAGGCATTGACCTGGGCATCTCGGCGTTCGACCAGGCTGACCAGCACTCCAACCACGCCCGCGCTTGAAGCAGCAAGGGCTGGCACCACTCCCAAGCCATGTTGCAGTACGAGTTGGGCACTTGTGCGGGCATTCAAACGGAGCGCCATCGTGCAGACGCCGGGCAGGAAGGCGCACGAAAAGGTCTTGGTAAAAAAAATGCCAAATGCCAAATGCCAAATGGGGGGGGGCGAATAACGTTCTGTTGGTTGGTGGTGGCCTTGATGGGAATCTCGTCTCAGGCGAAGGCGCGGTGTGATGTGACTGGGGGCTCCCAAACGTTGACCTTCGATGGCCCGGGGGAAATCATGGTGCCTCGTGATATCTCGGATGAGACTGTGGTCTTTACTGACATTAAGCCACTCTCTAGGGACATCCGCTTCACCTGCTACACCGGAACTTCGTTTGGGATTCACGCCGCTCCTGCGCGAGGACCTAATCCAGTAGATTCGTTTTACTTTCCTACCGGCACACCTGGACTGTCGTTTCGAATAAAGGGGCGAAACGATGACATCATACCTCCTCCGATAATAGAGCAATCAGCTGGCCAATGGATGCTGGTCGGCAACATGACACTGGAACTTCTCAAGACTTCGGCATTTGAGCCTAGCGGCCAGATCAAAGCAGGCGATATAGGAACCCTAAAGATTGGACCCGATATCCTCGTCACGTATAGACTGGCTCGACCCATAAACTTTATCGCGGGCTCCTGCGAGAGTCCGGACGTGAACGTTGCCATGGGGGATGACTATATTTCATCTGATTTTGGTGGACCAGGTACCCGTACCATACCGGTCTCCTTCAGCCTGAATCTAAACCGATGTCCGCCTGGAATTGGCAAAGTCAACTACACGTTTTTTGCGTTGACAAAGGTCATTGACGCCAGTCAGGGAATCGTCGGGCTTAATAATGGATCAGATGCCATTGGAGTCGGGCTTCAAATCAGAGACGGCAATGACGTACCTCTTGCATTGGATACTCCCCATAAATTTACAGGCTACGACTCCCGCCAAGGTGGTAGTTTTCAGATACCGCTGAAGGCGAACTATTACCGATTAACAAACGAGCCTAGATACAAGCCTGGAACAGCAAATTCAGAGCTGATATTCATCATGAGCTACTTGTAGGCTACCGGCTCCAAGATTTGAAGTCCTTCAGGACTTGAGCCGGCGGCCGAGCTCCACCTGGGCGAAAAACGCGCTGACCAGCTTCAATATCTCGCTGGGCCGGCGCAGTTCCTTGACCCGCGCTCCGGTTCCTTCCTGCGCCGAAGTTCGCCGGTCGTGGTGCCTTCGTGTACGCCGGCATCGACCTCGGCACGCTTGACCCATTCGTTCAAGGTCTGCGACACGCAGTCAATCCTGGAAGCGACGGATTCGATGCTTGCCCACAGTGATGGGCCCTCCCCCATGTGACTCCTGCACCAGCCTCACCGCGCCCTCGACCTCTTCATGGCTTCATCTTCCCAGGTGCTGAGGCCTCCTTGCTAACTCGAACGCAGCAGCGTTGCCAGCCGTTGCTCGATCCACAAGGCCGTAGCGCCCAGCTCTGCACCCTGCAAATTGAGCATACGCACGGCTAACGGCGGAAGCTGCAGTTCCGCGCAGTCCAGTGCCACGATGCGGGGCTCAATATCGGGTGCTTGGGCGATATTGCGCGGCAGAATTCCCCAGCCTATGCCGTCAGCCAGCATGTCGGCAAGCACGTAGAAGCTCTCCGAGCGCCAGATGCTCGGACTGATCACGAGGTCTTCAACACCCTCGATGTGCATCACCAACTGCCGGTGAGAGGCCAGGTCCTCGCGCTTGATTCCATTGCACTTGGCCAGCTCGTGGTCGCGCGATACGAACACCATCTGAGGTACGCCAGCCACATAAGTTTGAGCAAACTGAGCGCCTGCCGGGCCCCGGTCAAACTGAAAGGCAAGCTCAGCTCGACCTGATTGCACCTGGCGTGCGACTTCGGCCGCCGTGCCATTGAGCAGGGTCAACTCCAAAGCCGGGAACTGGTGCGCCAGCTCCTGCAGCAGTCTGGCAATCGGCGGATAGGGCAAAGCTTCGTCGATAGCCACGCAAAGCTTGGCTGTCTGGCCATGTGACAGCTTGCGCGCGCGCAGGTCTAGCGCCTGGGCCTGATTGAGCAGGGCCCGTGCCTCCAGCAAGATGACTTCGCCAGCCTGCGTGAGTCGCACCGACCGGCCTACACGATGAAACAACTCCAGCCCGAGATCCGCCTCCAGCAGTCCCATGGCCATGCTCACTGAAGATTGAGTTCGGCCCTGGCGCCGAGCGGCCTGGGTCATCGAGCCACAGTCCGCCACGGCGACGAATTGGCTCAAACGTTCTAGTGTCCATTCCATAAATCAATTTTACTGATTGATCTGAACTTTTCTCAGACAAAAAATTGATTGATCATTGGCAACATGGTCGCTTCAAGCGGCCTCTCCAACCATTGAACGAAAGAATCCATGACGACATCCATTCAGCTAAGACCATTGGAGCGCGACGATTTGCGCTTTGTGCACCACCTGGATAACAACGCCAGCATCATGCGGTACTGGTTTGAAGAGCCTTATGCGACCTTTGATGAACTGACCAGCCTCTACGACTCACACGTTCACGACCAAACTGAACGTCGCTTTGTAGTCGAGCATGAAGGGGCCCGAGGGGGGTTGGTTGAGTTGGTGGAAATCGACCTGGTACACCGCCGAGCGGAGTTCCAGATCATTGTTGCCCCTGATCAGCAGGGCAAGGGGATTGCCACTCGTGCTACTCGTCTGGCGCTTGACTATGGCTTCAAGGTTCTCAATCTGCACAAGATCTTTTTGCATGTGGACAAGGAGAATGCCAAGGCTATCCATGTCTATACGAAGCTTGGCTTTCAGCCGGAAGGTGAACTGGTCGATGAATTCTTTGCCAACGGCCAATATCGAAGCGTGTTGCGCATGTATTTGCTGCAGAAAAGTTACCTCAACAAGGAATGAATCATTGAGGAGCCTCTGGGCTCAGTAGTTCATTGCGCCAGTAGTTCATTGCGCCTGTTGTACTGGCGTCTTGCGGCATATGCCAACGTCGTTGGCAATGGCTTGACCATGGCTTTGCCGCGCCGGGCCACCTAGGCTTGAGGATCTCCTGCCGATGCACCCGATAGACACCGTGCTGCACGGGCTGCAGCACCGTGATCGCCAACGCAACCGCCAGCCACGCGCTATCAAAAGCAAAGCAGCTACTGCCAGCCCAGCAAAGCTATCGGCAGCAAACTGCTTTTAAATCCAGTTAGAGCAAGCGCAACTTGCTCACAAATTCATATGTAGAAAGCACAAAATATTCATAGATGAATTAAAAATAGATATTTAAATACATCTATGTATCAAACAAGCACGCAGACAACAATGAAGTCGCCTGCTGTCGCATGCAAGCAATGCTTTAGAGACAAAAATAATTCATAGATTTGCATGTTTTTGCCAAAACACTAATATCTATGCATGCCACGCCAGAACACATCGCCCGCAAACTACCCGCAAGCCGTACTCCAGCAGATCGAGCAGCTTGCGCAGAACATCGTCATCGCCCGTAAACGGCGCGGCGAGTCGCAGGCGCAGTGGGCCAAGAAGCTGGGCATATCGCAGCCCACCATGGCGCGCATAGAGCGCGGCGACCCGTCCGTCGCCATGGCCTCGTATGTGATGTGCATGTGGCTGATCAATCACGCCGGCGGCCTGGCCGACCTGATTGCGCCGCAGAACGACCATGCGGCGCTGGAGAAGGAGGTCGCGAAGATTGGCAGCAGGCGCAAGAGCAGCGCTCCCAAAAAGAACAAGCCGTCAACGGCGGCAACGAAAGCTGCATCGCCTCAGCCATCGACTTCAGAAACGAAAGGCTTGGCTGGACTGGTTGAGCAGATGGCCAAGTACGCTTTAGAGCAAGAGATGCAAGCTCAGGGCGACAAAAAGACAGCTGCAGCAGCAGGACTAGCCGCTCTCATGAACAAATCAACGCCTCAAAAGCTATGAGCCTGCCCATCAACGCCGTCTCGCCACGCACCTACGCGCCGCAAGACCAGCTTTATGTGTGGGCCATGGTCAACCCTGCGGCGCCCACACTGGTGGGCGAGCTCAGCCTCTCGCAGCTGGTGGCAGACTGCGCCACTTTTACCTACACACAGGACTGGTGGAACTTTGCGCTCAGCGAGGACATGCCCATCGTCCAAGGGCAGATCTTCAGCACGGGCGAGAGGAACACGGCCCCCGGCGCAATCGACGACGCCCGCCCCGACCGCTGGGGCGAGCGCATCATTCGTTACATCGACCGGCCTGCCCGCCTGTCCATTCTGGAAATGCTGCTCTTCGCGGGTGACGACCGCTTTGGCGCGCTGGGCGTGTCGACCTCGGCAGAGCAATATATTCCCCGCTACCTCGGGCCCTATCCGCAGTTGAAGGATCTGGCCCAGCTCGCCGCCGCGGTGGAAGACGTACAGACCCAGGCCCCGATCACCGCAGAGATACAGCGCCTCATCCAGCCCGGCGTCACCCTCGGCGGCGCGCGGCCCAAGGCATTGCTGCAGACGGATAACGGCCCCTGCGTCATCAAGTTCAGCGAGCTCGACGACCCCGTGGACACCCCGCTCATCGAGCACGCCACCATGACGCTGGCCGCACAGGCCGGCATGTATGTGGCCGACACCGCCGTGCTGCCACTGCTGCCACGCTACGGCAAGGCTCGGCACGCTCTCACCATCGAGCGCTTCGACCGCCTGGGCCCCTACCGCGTGCACTGCCAGTCCGCCCACACCGCCCTGCGCGCTGCGGGGCTGGAGCAAAGTTACAGCAATCTGGCCACCATCGTGCTGCGCCTGGGCCACCCGGACCGGCAGACCGCCATGCGCGAGGAACTGTTCAAACGCATGCTCTTCAACATCCTCATGGACAACACCGACGACCACGAGCGCAACCACAGCATCAGCCTCAATCTGGCAGACGGCTACTACGACCTCACGCCCGCCTATGACGTGGTGCCCAGCCTGCAAAACCTTGGCTATCAGGCACTCGTCGTGGGTACCGCAGGCTCCGAATCCAGCCTGGAAAACGCACTCACCCAGATCAACGAGTACGGCATCAAAATGCCCCGCGCCGTCGAACTGATACGGCAGGTGGCCGCCGCCGTCGATCGCTGGGCCGCGCACTTTACTGCGCTGGGGGTCAGCAAGTCCGACATGGAGTTGCTCGCCGCCAGCATCGACCGCGATGCGCTCAGATCGCAGAGACAGGCCTTTCTGTAAAAGCTAAGCACCTCTCACCCCAACAAAAGCCCGCAAGGTTCCAGACTTGGCGGGCTTTCTTGATTCCCAAGGAATCTTGATGACCGACACCTCAGACCGCGAACAATTGCTTCGCAGCTAAGCAGAGGCATCAGAGATAAGAAAAATCCTCAAAAAGACAAAGAAAGTAATTTTTTCTTCAGTGAAGTCGGAAAAATTTTGTTTAGCATTTGCCAAATAACTTTTTTCCTCGAGGAGCAGATGGCACATCACCGTAAAGTTGGTTATGCACATCTACGTGAGCGCCTGAGCACAGGGGCATTCGAGCCGTCACAACCTGCCAAAGTCTACCCTGTCCAGAAATTTGTGCGACTGTCTGACTGCGTGCAAGTGCCTGAACACGCCGCTCCTGCCTCCGATGCCAGTGCATTGGAGCATCTGCTCTTCGCCCTCAAGCATGAAGAGCTGGATCTGCAAGCCGCGATACTAGCCCTCAAAAAAAATCGACCCAGTACCACTGGTGGAGCAGTTTTCACAGGCCACCAGCAGCAGCTATCTCCAGCAAGCCTGCTTCCTCTGGGAAATAGCCAACCAGCAAACTTTGAATGCACCACCAGCCAAAGGTGCGACCAAGCCGCTATTTGACCCCAATCTATTTCTCACCGGCCCATCGAGCAAATACACCCGATGGCGCGTGGACTTCAACGGCATAGGTTCCATACAGTACAGCCCCACCGTCAGACTCACCCCTGAAATCAAGGCTCTGCTGGCCGAAGATATCCTTGGCCAGGCCCGCGAGTTCATCCAATCCATGGACCCCGACATGGTCGAGCGCGCGGTGCGCTGGGCGTATCTCAGCGAGACCGAAGGTTCATACGCGATTGAGCGCGAAGCGCCTACAGGCAACCGCACAGAAGCATTTGCCAAGCTTCTTGCTCGCGCTCATGAAGAGATCCTTCTCACTGAAGAATATCTGGTCGAGCTTCAAAATCTCACCGTGCAATCGGCCATGGATCAGGCAGTGGAGTACCGCAACCAGCAAAACTGGCTGCGACGCGACAGCAGCATCACCTACGTACCGCCAGCACCTGAGCACCTCCTCCCCGTAATGGAAGGCCTGCTCACACTGGCCAACCAAAAAGACAACGGCATCCATCCACTGGTTCTGGGATCACTGGTCAGCTTTGGATTTGTATTCGCCCACCCCTTCATGGACGGAAACGGTCGCCTATCGCGTTTCTTGTTCCACAAAATTGCCTGCCGCAATGCCAATTTACCCAACGGTCTGGTACTCCCCATCTCTACAGCGATGGCACGCCATGAAGGCCACTACCTGAGGGCCCTCAAGTCCTTCTCTGCCCCCGCGCGCGACCTATGGACAGTGGCCAAAGTCTCAGACCTGGAGTACGACTGCGCCTTTGAGGGCTCACCCGAGATCTACCATTTCTGGGACGCCACACAGTGCGTGCAGTTTGGCCTGGAGATGGCCAAAGAGGCACTCCAGCGTGACCTGCATGAAGAAGTTCATTTCCTCGGCCGATTTGATCGTGTGTATTCACGGCTCAATAAAGCCATTGACATGAACAACAACCTCATGAACCTGATCGCAAGACTACTCGTGCAAAACGATGGCGCTTTGTCAATCAGCAAGCGAAAAATGTTCATAGCCAAAGGCTGCACAGAGGAGCTACTGAACGAAGCCGAACAGATTGCTCAAGAAGCGTTAAACGAAGAAAGCCCAGATTAAGGATGCAATCAATGGAACAGCCCGCACACGCGGGCTTTTTTAATCACCAAGAAGTCTTGCCTCAGACCGCGGCGAACTGGTGCGACTGGCGGGCGAGCAGACCATCAACAACTATGTGTCGGCCCCCAGGTCCGCTATGGACCTGGCCGTGCTCGACAAGCTGCTGAGCGAGAACCGCCCGACCCGTTCGACTGTGAGGAAGTGGAGAAGATCATTGACCACGCGCACACCAACTTTGCGCCCACGGTCGCCAACTTGATCGCGTTTCGATTCTTCTCAGGTCTGCGCATCCTGTTGGTATTGACTGCACAAGCAGCTTGCCCATGGTGGGGAAGGATGGCTAAGCGCTTCTTGACACGAGGTTCTGACGGCACGGTCATTCACTATGGCGATGCCGGCCGATGGAGGCCGAGCAATGGCCAGTGCCCCAACGGTTCCGTGTGGTTCGGTCGGACTCCAGGAAGCGGACTGCCCAGAGCTAATGAGCATTCGCTTGGCCTACCCAAAACGTTAACTCTTGATGCAAAACGTCAAAGTAGGCAGAAATCTGCTCAAGAACTCTAACGGAGGCCGATTTTGTTAGCGATCTAAAGTGTAAATATTCTGTCTCTTTTTTCATCAAAAGCATGGAATATTATCACTCACAGCCTTGCTGGGACATGATACAGCAACACCTCATGTTGGGATCCAGCCTTCAAAGTGCTATTATTTTGGCTGTTTTTGGTTAAAAGAGATGAAATATTAGCTATGGCCAAGAAGACAGCCCCACTCTTGCCGGCGACAAACAAGCTTCTCATCGAATTCGGCGAGCGGCTCAGGCTTGCGCGTCTGCGCCGAAAGTTGACAGCCAAACAAGTCGCCGAACGCGCGGGGATGTCTCCCATGACTCTGCGTTCGCTGGAGAGTGGCGGATCCGGCGT
Organism: Comamonas sp. wu1-DMT; assembly: GCF_040187805.1. NCBI lineage: Bacteria > Pseudomonadati > Pseudomonadota > Betaproteobacteria > Burkholderiales > Comamonadaceae > Comamonas > Comamonas sp. wu1-DMT. The sequence goes on along the minus strand of NZ_JBANEM010000015.1, from coordinate 30,238 downwards.
CACGATTGGTGCATACCTGTCTGTCATGCAAGTTCTTGGATTGGCCGGCGACCTAGCGAAACTTGCAGTTGCGGATGACCTTGGCCGACAGCTCCAGGACGCTCGCTTGATAAGGAATGACGTTGTACGTAACCGCCAAGGGGCTGCCTCGAAGACCGTTCGCGGTCCGGAGCCGATAGCCCGTGCGCCGCGCAGTTCCTCTCCAACTCAGGCGAAGAGAGTGGAAACGAATGGCGACAAGCCGGTGGCTGAAGGCACTTGGAAGAAAGTCGAAGGAGAAACGGTGGCGTTCATCGACGCCGCGAGCACGCACAGTTTGGCCTCTTTGCTTCGGAAGCCGAAGCGTAAAGGGAACGCACCGTCATGAGCATGATCGCTGTATATGCGGACTGGGATGGACTGCCTAGCCCCCGACGACTTGGCTTCTTGCACAGCCGTAGGACCAGAGCGACTGAGCGATTCGAGTTCGAATACGACGATGCCGCGCTCGCCGATCCTCTCCTGGCCGGGCTGCAGTTGGACCCGAGCATTCAGCCCTTTGGCGGTCCGCAGTACCCCGCCCCACCCAGGGAAAAATTCGGGGTTTTCGATGACTCCAGCCCTGACCGTTGGGGGCGCCTCCTGATGGGGCGAAAATTCGAGCGTGACAAGCGGGCAGGCTTGGTGCCTGCGGGAGCTCGTCTCTACGAATCGGATTTCCTGCTCGGGGTGCATGACCTCTATCGAGTGGGCGCGCTGCGGTACCGCCTCGAGGATGCAGGAGACTTTCTCGATGACCGAGTCAACGTCGCAGCCCCGCCTTTTACTGAAATTCGCGCCCTGGAGCAGGCCAGTCGCGCGCTTGAGCTGGACCCCGACAACGTCGCTGCCCAGGGCCAGGACTGGTTGCGCATGCTCATCGCGCCAGGGGGCTCGCTCGGCGGTGCCAGGCCCAAGGCGAGCGTTGCGGACGATGCGGGGCATCTTTACATCGCCAAGTTCCCAAGCACGCGGGATACCTACGATGTCGGTGGATGGGAGATGGTGGTCAATGCCTTGGCCAACGGCTGCGGCCTCAACGTCGCTCCGGCGCAAGCTCGGAAGTTTGCCAGCGACTACCACTGTTTCATGGTGCGCCGCTTTGATCGTACCGATGCGGGGCGCCGGCTACATTTTGCCTCGGCGATGACCATGACTGGACACAGCGATGGCGACGATGCCTCGACAGGGGTGAGCTACCTGGAGCTCGCGGAGGTACTGATGAATCAGGGCTCGCAGCCCAATGAGGATCTGCGCGAACTATGGTCGCGAATCGTCTTCAACATCCTGGTCTCCAACACTGACGACCACCTTCGCAACCATGGCTTCATCCTGGTGCCGGGCGCTGGTTGGAAGCTTTCACAAGCCTACGACATGAACCCCGTCTCTCATGCAGACGGCCTCAAGCTCAACATTACCGAAGCGGATAACGCTCTCGATCTTGAATTGGCTCGGGAGGTTGCCGGTTACTTCCGGCTGAACCTTCATGAGGCAAACGAGATCATTGAGGATTTTCGAGACATCGTCGGTCAATGGCGAGCCCTGGCTCAGGGCCTAGGCCTATCAGCGTGGGAGCAGGACCGAATGGCAGATGCCTTCCGGCTTGCCGGGTGACGTTCCATTTATGGAGGCATCACGCACCGCCCAATCGGCAGGCCGGCCGACGCATGGCTGACTCAAGATGCACTGTGGCTTGTAAGCAAGACTGTGGCCGACAAACTGCGCGCGCATCTGCTGTCACAGGGTGTCGATGGCATGAACCGCTGGCCCTGGTCCAGGCTGAACTGGTCGGGGGTGGCTTGGCGCAGCTCACCGGTGCGCACGCCGGTCAGCATCAGCAACCGCAGTCCCAATGCGTTTGCAGCCGGCGACGGTACCTGCGCACGCGCTGCAGGTACTTCGGCAGTTCGGCCATGCGCAGGAACGGGTTGCGGTTGACTGGCGGCAGCGGCACGGCCACCACATCCAGATCGGAGGCGGGGTTGTGTCCAAGGCCGGCACGACCACCAGGGCATAGCGGAACATCTGGTTGAACCAGATCCGGACTTTCTCGGCGACCGAAAGCGCCTTGCGTCGCTCGATGTTGCCGATGACCTCAAGCAGGTCCACACGCCTGATTTCGTAGATGGACCGCTTTCCCTGGAGGGGTAGCACGTCGTTGGCGAAGATGCGCGGGATCAGGGACTGGCTGGTCTGGCGCCCCTCGTCGCAGGACAGGCCCCGGTGGACGAGCCATTTTAGGAAGACCGCCTTGAAGTTGGTCAGTCAGGCAGTGGCACGCTTGTGCTTGCGATGAGCGTGAGGGTTGGTGCTTTTGGCCAACAGGGCGCGGGCTTCATCCCGAAGGATCCGGGCGTCTCGCAGAGAGACCTCTGGGTAGCACCCCAGCGACATCCGCCTTTGCCTGCCGAACCACTGATAGCGGAAATGCCAGGATTTGCCCCCGCCAGGGGCTACGGCCAGTGAGAGTCCATCCAAATCGGAAAGGGTGTATGCCTTGCCGGTGGCTTTGGCTTTGCGGACGGCGAGATCGGACAGTGCCATGTTCCAGTTCCTGAACCTGGGTCTGGAACCAGTGCTGATCACGATCAATCCGCTCTCCCAGCAACAATCCGAAAGTCGCGCCGTCCTAAAGATGGACTAAATAATGGACTAAAAAGTCTTGGCTTGGCTTGGATTTCGGTGGAGTCACTGGATTGAGTCAGAAGAAAAACAGTTTGTTTTCAATGACTTGCAGTGATCCACGGACGTTAGCGGAAATCCCTGGAAGGCTGGAGTGGAGCGGGTGATGGGAATCGAACCCGGTTCAGCATGCTTATTTTTTAGCCATAGGCCTAAGCTCTCCTCTGAAGCACCCTTTACATGCAACGTGTCAATGCCCCTGCTTCCCCCTTATTCCCCCTTTTTTTGCCCAAAAATTTGCCCAAACTATGAAACGAGCAGCCTAATTACGCAAAAAACCGCAGCAACTGACTCATTGGTAACGTTCAAGCACCGCAGATCAACGGCAGCTTTGCAGGGCGGATTCAACCGGTCGTTGCAACACACTAACCACCGCATAGGCGGTAGGAGTGTTGCAAATGAAGCAGCGACCCAGAATCTACTATTCGGATAGCCAGAAGGCGCTGATGTGGGAGCGCTGGAAGCAAGGCTGGACGTTGCAGGAGATCGGCAAGCTCTTTGATCGCGCCCACTCTTCGATCCATCGAATCCTGGCCGAGACAGGTGGAATCCGTCCAGTCCAACGATCACGGGCCGCAACCGCATTGACGCTGGCCGAACGAGAAGAGATTTCGCGGTCAATGGTGACGGGCGCATCGATTCGCGCCATTGCCACTCGACTCGGACGAGCACCATCGACGATCAGTCGAGAGATCAAGCGCAATGGAGGCTGCAACAGCTACCGTGCCAACCAGGCAGATGAAGCAGCCTGGGATCGAGCGCGGCGCCCCAAGCGCTGCAAACTCGTTGCGAACTGCGCATTGGCCCGAGTCGTGGCCCGCAAGTTACGGGTGCTGTGGTCGCCAGAGCAGATTGCTGGTTGGCTCAAGCAGACTTATCCTTGTGACGAGGGGCACCGCGTGTCACACGAGACTATCTACCGCAGTCTGTTCATTCAAGCGCGTGGCGCCTTGAAGAAGGAACTGTTGGAACACCTCAGACGTACTCGCGGAATGCGTCGCTCACGGCACTACACGCAGAAGACGGCAATCCATGGCCAGATCGCCGATGCAGTCACGATCCGTGAACGTCCGGCGTGCGTTGAAGACCGAGCTGTGCCTGGGCATTGGGAAGGTGATCTGGTCTTTGGCAGTGGCAACAGCCAGATCGCGACGTTGGTCGAGCGTCAAACGCGCTACGTGATGTTGGTGAAGCTCGATGGCAAAGACACGCAGACGGTCGTCAACGCGCTCATCAAGCATGCCCGCAAGCTGCCACAGGAGCTCTACCAATCTCTGACCTGGGACCGGGGCACCGAGATGCATGCCCACAAGCAATTCACCTTGGCCACGGATATTCAGGTCTACTTCTGCGATCCGCAAAGCCCATGGCAGCGGGGAAGTAACGAGAACACGAATGGGTTGCTCAGGCAGTACATGCCCAAGGGCATGAACCTGTCAGGGCTGTCACAGCATCAACTCAACGCGATAGCGAGACAATTGAATGAGAGGCCACGCAAGACGCTCGGCTTCCATACACCCGCTGAGATGTTCAGCGCATGTGTTGCATCGACCGGTTGAATTCACCAGCGGTTGCTGCCATTGGCCGGTGAAGGCAGTATGCGCACGGATTGGCTCCAAGCGGTCATTTGGCTCCACGACGGACTACTGATCGAATGGCTGTTTGCGATTGCGCTGCTGTCGGCCGAGAAAGCAGCCAAGCACACGCATCGAGGCGCATTTTCTGCGAAGCGGGGGCAGAATGTTGGCCTATACAAGCAGTATCAACTGCGTAACCTAGGGAGAGGGCCAGCGAGGATGTCAGAGCTTCATGATTGGCAGAGTGTGCAGGCGCCACTGCGCGTGTTGACGCTGGATGGTGGCGGGGCCAAGGGCTTTTACACCTTGGGCGTGCTGAAGGAAATCGAGGCAATGATTGGTTGCCCGTTGCACCAAAGGTTCGATCTGGTCTTCGGCACGAGTACGGGCGCCATCATCGCATCATTGATAGCGCTTGGCCATGGCATCGATTCCATCTTGGAGCTTTACCGCGAATACGTACCTGCCGTAATGTCGCAGACGACAGCACATGCTCGTTCGGCAGCGTTGAAGAAATTAGCGAGTGAGGTCTTCGGTGACGCGACGTTCGGCGACGTGAAGACCGGCATAGGCGTGGTCACCGCCAAGTGGCTTACAGAGCGACCGATGATCTTCAAGGGGAGCGTCACCCAAGCCCATGGGCGTGTCGGCACCTTCCTCCCCGGCTTCGGGGTAAGCATCGCTGACGCCGTCAAGGCATCCTGCTCGGCCTACCCCTTCTTCGAACGCACGGTGGTCAGGACCTCATCGGGCGAGGACATCGAGCTGATCGACGGCGGCTACTGCGCGAACAACCCTACGCTGTATGCGATCGCAGATGCTGTGCGTGCGCTCAAGCGTGACCTCAAGGAAATCCGGTTGGTCAGCGTCGGCGTGGGCGTCTACCCTGACCCGAAGCCGAGTCTGCTGATGTGGCTGGCGAAGAAGTACCTCGTCAGCGTCCAACTGCTGCAAAAGACCCTTGAGATCAACACGCAGTCGATGGATCAACTGCGCCAGATTCTGTTTCATGACGTGCCGACCATCCGGATCAGCGACACCTACGTCACACCCGAGATGGCCACCGATTTGCTGGAGCACGACCTCAAGAAGTTGAGCATCTTGTTCCAGCGCGGGAGGGAGTCGTTCGCCTCGCGCGAGAAACAGCTCCGAGAGTACTTGATGTAACAGGGGTGCAGATGCCAATACCAGAATCACAGCTCGACACTTGGTCGCACCAGGGCTCAATCACCCAGTCGAGTAACACTTACAACTCGATCAAGAGCGTACTGGAAGCCAGTACGACGCCATATTCTGGCAAGAACTTCAAGGTGTTCCTGCAAGGTTCCTACGGCAACGACACGAACATCTACGCTGAGAGCGATGTGGATATCATCATCCGGCTCGACGACTGCTTCTTCAGCGATCTCGATTCGCTGCCCGAAGAGGAGAAGGCAGCATACAAGCAAGCCTTCAGTGACGCGGTGTACACGCACGCGGATTTCAAGCGCGACGTGTTATCGGTGTTGACGGGCCAATACGGTTCGGCAGTCAAAGCTGGGGACAAAGCCATCGCTATCGACGCCAGCGGCTCGCGCAGGAAGGCCGACGTAATTGTGGCCACGCAGTTCCGGCGGTACTTCAAGTTTCGATCGTCATCGGACTCAGAGTACGCCGAAGGCATCTGCTTCTTCAACGCTGTTGGCGAGCGGATCGCTAACTACCCCAAGCAGCACTCTGCAAACCTGACAACGAAACATCAGGCATCGGCCAAGTGGCTGAAACCGATGGCACGGGTGTTCAAGAACATGCGCAGCCGAATGGTTGACGATGGCCTGATTGAGGCGGGCATAGCTCCCTCGTACTACCTCGAAGGCCTGCTCTACAACGTGCCGAACGAAAAGCTAACGTCAAGCTACCAAGACTGCGTCGTCAACATACTGAACTGGTATCGGCAGGAGGCAAAGAAAGTCGATCTGGTGTGCGCAAATGAGCAGTATTACCTGCTGCGCGACGGATCTAACACCTGCTGGCCGCAGGCACACTGCGATGCCTTCGTTGAGGCGGCGGTGAAGCTTTGGAACGAGTGGTAGGCCCAGGAGCACATGTATGAACCGCCTAGGTTGTCCGCCATGGTGCAAACCCAGCATCTGAAGGAGGAGAAATTTTGTCCCGTCAGACGATTTCACTATTCATGTGGGGCTACCAGCCGCACTTCCGGCACAGTATCGAATACCTTGCCAGGAATGTGTTGAAGGAGCTGGGTGTTCCAGTAGATGCGATGGCCCTACTCGTCGGCGTACGCAGACCCGGGTATGCGAATCGGAATCCCGTTTGTGTAGAGCCCGAGGATGGGCAGTGGCCACTGGCGCTCTTTGATGGGCTTGTCGGCTCTGTCGACGACATCTATTCGAGGCATCACCTCCAGAACATGTTTTTCGGCGACGAACAGAGCATGCGTGACAAGCCAGAGTGGATGCGCTGGGACTCCGTGACGACAGCGGTACACCGCGCATTAAAGCCCTATGACGAAGGGCAAAGTGTCCGTTCGTTCGTCGGCCAAGCTAGGCCGATCGGCGACTTTTACGTCGCTCCGGTAATCCAGGTTCCGGAGGCGTTGTTCCGAAAGTTTCCTCCGCTCAAAAAACGTGCGTTGAGGGATAAATTCGACCGTGGTGGCGGATATCCCAGTTTGATCCATGCCGCGCTCGCCACGGTGTTAGATGAGGCGACCAATGCCCTACAACGCCCAGAGCCCGGACGTAACATAGGCGAAGAGATGCGAAGGGCGGACGAGATCGTACGTCTCGCGGCGAAAGCTTTCATGCATACACCTGGATTAGCAATCTCTGACCGGTACGTGCATTCAGATTTATTTAATCGCTTGAATGTCATCTCATCTCTGCTGTACGAAGGAACAAGGGGTGTAGGTCGTCTCCTGCTCGCAAATCCAAAGCACCCCGGAGTTGAGTACCTATTGCGCTTCCGAACACCAGTTCGGATAAATGACCCTCGATGGACAAGGAAGGTGCTGCAACTCGCTGGTCCCTCCGCAGCGCTCATTGCTGACATTGAGCACGTCTACGGCCTGGGGCGACTCCTGCCATCTCATGATCCGGAAGATCAAAGTGTCTTCGTGGTTGATTTCCTGGATCACTACAACTGGGAGCTACGGTGCGGAGAGCTTGTGTTGCTGCGAAGCCTCTACGGAGAGCCGACACTTCCTAGTGAAATCATCGAAGCGGATGCATTCAAAAGCAATTTGGCTCGCATGTTTCCTGCCTCCACGGAAACGACGCGTGAGCGCTTCTGGCAACTCTTCAATGCCGCTGCGCATCAGAAGATGGGAAGCATGATTGTGATCGCAGAAGACGCGGAGTTAGAAGCTTTACGGCTAGAAGCTCAGGGCACGACCATTCAGCCTGTGGAACTGTCGGTCGAACTCCTACGACAGGCGAGCGCTATTGACGGTTCAATTTTGATGGACCCGCAAGGCTACTGCCACGCGATTGGTGTCATCCTTGATGGTGTGGCAAATGAGCGGTGCACGCCTTCAAGAGGCTCTCGCTTCAACTCGGCAGTTCGCTATATCAGCTCCGGGACCCTGCGTAGGCTAGCAATTGTCGTGTCAGAGGACAGGACGGTCGATATATTTCCACCGTTGAGGCCTCGCCAAAGCCGCAAGGAGCTTGATGACTATGTACGGGCTTTCACTGCATCATCGGTCCACGACTATCACGCATCAATGAACTGGCTTCACTTGCGCCGGTTTTACCTTAGCGCCCAACAGTGCACCGACATCAACGCCGCTCTCGCCCGACTCGAAGCGCTTCCGAAGGATGTGGGTGAGATTCGATTCTTGTACAGCCCCTTCAGGGCTGATCCAGAGTTCGAGGACAGCTACCTGATCGACTGAACTGAGCCCCGCATACAGAGACTCAAAGAGCCTATCCCACAGCGCGAGAGGAGTCCTCGACATGGCGAAAAACATGTCGCTCGAATGACCGGTGTTGAGGTCGCGGCGGTCAGAAGATCTTCAATTGTCTAGTGACTGATGCTGGAAATCTCCGCCATTCTGGACGCCTGCCTCGAAAGGCTCAGTTCAGCCTGAAGCTGTAGTTCGGAGGTGCACTATGGGAGTCTGCTCATGGCCGATCTGAGACTGTCGCTGATCGACCGAGGCTGTGTGAAAACTCCAGCGTGTGCAGGCAAGTTGAAGACTCGACCTCTCAGATCGACCCAGGATCGACGATCACGCTGTCGGTAATGGTTTTGCTACTCCTGAAAACGTGACTTTTTCGAGTTTTCACACAGCCTCGACCCAAGCCGACATCAGAATTGCTTATTTGGCTGTCTGATGAAGTAGGTTTCAGATTCCCATCGCCATGACCCAGCCCGACAGCCCGGCCAGCAGAACCACTAGTGCTGGAGGAACACGCCCCACAGTCAATAGTCCGAATGACAGCAATGCCAGCCCAAAATCCGCCTTGCTATGGATGGCGCTTGTCCACACCGGGTCATACAGTGCAGACACCAGAATGCCGACCACGCCGGCGTTGATACCCGCCATGGCTGTTTGAATGCCAGCGCGATGACGCAGCCCTTCCCAGAATGGCAGCGCGCCTATCAGCATGAAAAAGGCGGGGAGAAAGATAGTGGCCAGCAGCGCTAGACCACCAATGCAGCCGTGCAGCGGGCCTTGGGCGACTGCACCAAGGTAGGCCGAGAACGTGAACAGTGGTCCTGGCACGGCCTGCGCTGCACCGTAGCCAGCCAAGAAGTCGGCATTGCTCACAATGCCGCTAGGCACGACAGCGGCTTGCAGCAGTGGCAAGACAACGTGTCCACCGCCGAAGACCAGTGCGCCGGAACGATATACCCCTTCCAGCAGCGCTATCGTGGATGAGCCCGTGACTGCCGCCGACAGTGGCAATCCAACAAGCGGTGCAGCGAACAACAGTAATGCAACGATGCCTAGCTTGCGCGAAACCGGGTAGCTATGAGCCTGACCACCGCCAGGTTGAGCTATCTTTAATTGCCACCACCCCAGCAACCCTGCCACAGCGATGGCTGCAACCTGTCCCAGCGCCGAGGGCAAGATCATGGTCAGCAGTGCTGCCAGTATTGCGAGTGCAGCACGGGGGCGATCTGGGCATAGTGACTTAGCCATACCCCATACAGCCTGCGCCACGATGGCCACGGCGACAACCTTGAGTCCATGTACCCAGCCAGACTGCGCCAGACCCTGGTATTCGGCGATGCCGAAGGCAAACAGGATCAATGCAATAGCGGACGGTAAAGTAAATCCCGCCCAGGCTGCCAGCAATCCAGACCAGCCTGCGCGGCCTAGCCCCAACGCCATGCCGACTTGGCTGCTGGCCGGTCCCGGTAGAAACTGGCACAGCGCTACCAGATCGGAGTAGCTGCGGTCATCCAGCCAGCGGCGGCGCTCGACAAACTCCGATCGGAAATAGCCCAGGTGAGCGATGGGTCCACCAAAGGAGGTCAGGCCTAGTTTGAGAAAGGCGCTAAAGACTTCGGCAGTCGTACCCCGCGCGGGAGGGGTTTCGTGCGACAAGGTGTTGGTGGAATCGGTCATTTGTGCATTGCCTCCCCGGTGAACTCCCGGATGCGCTCCTTGGCCAGCGCCAAGCCTTCTTTGCCCTTGGTCGTGATCGTGTAGAGCTTGCGCACCGTGCGGCCTTCGCGCTCCTGCCGCGAGACGAGGTAGCCGTCTCGCTCCATCCTGTGCAGCATCGGGTAGATGCGTTCCAGGAGACAGGCGGTAGCCGTGATGAGCCAGCTCGTCGATCATCCATTGCCCATAAATTTCCTGTTCGGCTGCATGGTGCAGCACATGCAGGCAAATAAACCCGGACAGAAGGTCGTGGTGCTCTAGTGTGTTTGATGTTGTTTTTTTGTCATATCGAAATTCGATGATAACTCTTGCATGAGCACTTAGTGTGTTTGGCCGATGCCCCTTCTTCCGATAGATCACGCAGGCCTTAAGGCTGGCAGTTGGAGCTGGATCGGTCGGATGTAACTAGGACAGTACGGCAAGGGTCTTCTGCCCAGTGGCCCTACCTTGAAAGACTGCTAATGGCCGGTAGCACCAGTTCGCGGACCTCGCTGACAGCTGACCTTTCCGAACTGGCTCGCGTATCGGGGTGTCTGCTTCCTGGCGCATACGTGTGCTACGTCATGTTGGCGGCCATCCTGATTTTCATCTTCACCCTGACGCTGGTTATCTGGCAGCCACGCGGCCTTGGTATTGGTTGGAGCGCCTCGATTGGGGCCGGTATCGCGCTGCTGATGGGAGTCGTGCACTTGGCTGATATTCCGGTGGTCTGGCATATCGTCTGGAATGCCACGGCGACCTTTGTCGCCGTCTCAGACTATCGGCCATGAGCCGCCGCTGGTGGGATCAAGAAGCAGACATTCAACGTTTGACACGAGAGGCTAGGCCCGGCTTGCCGGGCCTAGCCTCTCGATGGAAGGGTTATGCATCACTTTCAGCTATGCGAAATGCACCAATCTCACGCAAAGCAGGCACTACATCTTCTGCCGCTCTGGCCAGAACATCAGCGTCAATGTCCTTAACGCTGTGCGCGATCAGATTCCGGCAGCTTCGAATGCGTTCGATTCTGGCAAGTAGCTCAGGGGATAGGTCAGGTAGCTCTCGAGCTATCTGAACGATGTTCTGAGAGGCATCAAACTTCTTGCCGAGTGACGATGAGGCTCGCTCAAGAATTGCTGCTGACAACAAGGACCATCCATCAAGAACGGCAAGTCGCGGCGAAATGCGCTTCAACGCATCAACTCGTTTGCGAAGGGAATCCGCATCAGTTGCCTCCGGCACCTCAATTGTTGTCTTACCTTGAACCTCAAACTTCAGGGATTCGTGCCGGTCATGCTGCTTTGCCAGTAAAAACTTGATATGGGTCGCCAGTAAATTTGCTGCGACACCGCCAAGAGCAGAAAGTACCGCTGGAAGAAGGAAGTCGATCATGCCGCCTCCTTCAGTTCAGCTACCACGATCGATATCAAATAGCAGAGCAAACCGATAAACACTGGACGGTCGAAGTACAGAATCGTTACTGTGTCTCTTCGCTCAGCAAGCAAGAGAGCCCATACCCAAGCAGCGATGAAGGAGAGAAGTAGGAGCAGCGAAAACGCGGCGAGGCGCTCGTCGGTGGTAGAACGAACTGTTGCGTTCAGCGCCTCAAGTTCCCTCTGGAATTCCGGCGACAGAGTAGATGTCTTGGACTTCAGCGCAAGAGCGGGTACCAAAAGCCCTGCGGCAGCTGTTGCTAGCGTTGGGCCTACGAAACCCGCCGTATCAGTTTTCAGGGCAAGACGAAGGCCATACTCAATTGCAATGAGTATGAAAGGAAAGAGGTACGCGAGAATTCTGTACACGGCAGGTCAGATAGACGAACTTGAAGCGGAGGATAGCGCGATTGAAGTGACAGCCTTGAATGACTCGCAGCTAGGCTTGTGATGCCTAACGAACAAGCTAAGCCGACCGCCGAAGGCGGGGCGGCTTGAGCGCAGGGTTAGAAAAGTTAACCTTCAAGAACAACACAGCCTTTACCCGCAGCGCCAATGCGCACAAGGTCGTCAGTAGTTTTGTGGTTTAGGCCTGTGAGAGTGACTTTCGCGCCAGACATCTTTGCTGCAGCGGCAATACGTACCAAATCGTCAGTTGTTTTATGGCTCGCTGTGAGAATAAATCCACCGCCAGCGGCGGCAATTCGAACCAGATCGTCGGTTGTTTTGTGTGCCAAACTCATATGAATATTCACTTTCTAACGTAATGTAGACCGCACCAAGCAGCAGGCCATATCTGGTGCTTGTGGTCTAAATTTGCTCGGCAAAATTGCTGCGAGTGTCTTGCAGCCTAGTTCTGCAGCGCAGGCGCTGTATGCAATTGCATTACTAAATTCAGCCATAAAACCCGCCGCCCCCTGCTGTGCTGCACGCTACACGGTCGATGGATCAGATCCGTGAGCAAATTCGTTTCAAACACTATAGCCTGCGCACTGAGTTGGGCCATGCCCCATGGGCTTCGCACATCATCAGATGACAGCTTTGCGAGTCTCGTCTGAAGGACAGCTCCGGGTCGACACGAGCCTGCCGGGGCACGCTGAAGCGGTCCTTCGAGCCAGTGCGTGGCAAACCGCGCAATCGAGCGGCCGGTCCCGAGGGTGCAGCGGCCGTTCAGGACAAGCAGCCTTCAACGGCTGGTGTTGGCCATTGCTGCCGCTCAAGCAACGAACCGTGAATGGCTCAGATCAGCCTGAAGCCGACTTCTAGCTCCTAGCTCGACTCTAGAGCAACTGCTGCTCCAGAACATCTCACAGCGCTGCAAAGATGCCGCTCTCCCAGTCATCCACCTTCGAGTGGCCAACACTACGTGGTCAGAGCCCCCCGCAAAGCAGTTATGCGCGCTGCCCTCATGACACGACGGCCCGTAAGCAAGGAACTGTGGCGACAGCTACAACCCCTGATCCCAGCCTTCGTGCCTTATCGCGCAAGCTCGCAGTCAGCGACAAAGCTGCCCTCAACGGTCCTGTTCGTTCTGCAAACAAGTATCCCATGGGAAGAGCTTCCCCAATCCCTTTGTTACGACAGCGGCATGACTTGCTTGCGGAGCTTGCGCGACTGGAATATCGCTGGCGTCTGGGAACAGTTGCACCAGGCCTTGCTGACTCGCTTGCGTGAACATGAACAGATCGATTGAAGCCGGGCCAGCATTGATGGCTCCTCAGTATCAAGCCCCCGGAGGCCTGGATACGGGCCCTAATCCCACAGACAGAGGCAAGCTCGGCTCCAAGAGGCATCCCGTTGGTGATCTTGGTCAGCGGGGCAAGCCGGCACGACTCAAAAATGTTCGAGAAGTGCGTGGACGCGATTCCTGCGATTGCAGGCTTACAAGGACGTCCCCGTAAAAGACCATAGAAACTGCACGCTGACAAAGGCTACGACTTCAAGCGATGCCGAGACCACCTAAGGCAGCGGGGCATCATCGGCCGATTTGCTAGGCGAGGCGTTGAGAGGAGCGAGCGACTGGGCAAGCATCGCTGGGTGGTGGAGCGGACACACGGATGGTTTGCAGGCTTTGGCAAGCTGCGAATCTGCTTTGAAAAAAGACTGCATATCCACGAAATAAAACGCATCTAAATCAGCGTGGAATCTCCATTTAATTTATGGAACATCTAATATTAACCCATGGGCCAAGTAACTAGCGCAAACCAACCAGGAGTAAAAATGATCAAGAAATACAAACTGAGTTTCCAGCATCCCCTGCGGAAGCGTGAAAAAATCATCAGTTTCTATTACACGGGTGAGCTGAGCAACTGGCAGGGATTCACGTACCACAGCAAAATTGAAGACATCATCAGACAAGCTATTCATGAGCATGTCGGTAAAAATTATGGCTACAACAGCCAGCGAGGTAGCTCAAGCTCGACCGGGCACCGTGGTTACCTCATGAAGTAGACCAACCGGTACGGTTACTGTGTTAGCGCCATTTTGATTGACGTCGACATCGAAATTCTGGACGACGACGATACTTTCGCAGTCGGAATCAGCGAATACTCTGCTGAATCTTATTATGACGATTTGATTATGCGTTTGAATATTTAGGAGCAATCATGATTAACGAAAACGAAAAACACGCAGACGAAAAACCAAACGTCAACGAACAACTAGCTCACAGCAGAGAGAATTTCGCTCGCGCAGCAAGAGCAGCAAAACCAATCTCGCCGACAACGCTCACTGGTGGAGTGAGCCTGGCCAAGCTCAAGGCACAGCTTGAGCAAAACCTTGACGGCCGTGAATTTTTAACCCACTTTGATATCAGGAGATATACGATGAATACCACAAAATTCAATGCATGGGCCGCTCACTTTGCGGTGACGAAGCCCGACATCGGACACCCCGATGTCGTTGGGAGTATCTTGAAGAAAGCTCGTGATACGGGCGCTGCAGGCCTCCTGATCACGCCCATCGCTGACGAAGGACTCGCTGTGAGAGCAGCAGAGTGCCCTGATCACATCCCTGCGTCTCTTATCACGCTGCCGGGCGGTCCATCTCTGCTGCTGAGCACAGACACTGACGCAACAGATGCTGCAGGTCTGCTCATCTATCTCCAGATGCTCGGTGCAGAGCTACCCGTACCTCCATTTTTCATAATCTCACTTGCCATGAGCGCAGTTGCTGCAATCCGACTTGATACAGGACTCTCAGCGCTGACATACCTGATCAAGCTGTCAGTTGCTGCACGCAGCGCTACTGCAGCGAACGACAGACTTTGGAGGAAATCAGCATGAACACCGCGCCACAAAATGAAGGAACGCTTGAAGATGAATTCAAGCGCATTGCAGAGAAGTACGGCTATGACAACCTCTCTGATATCAGCCAGGCCCTGGATGCAGGAGAGATCCACCGGAAGGATGCTCGAAAGCTACTTGTAGACCTCGGAAAGCCAATCTCTCAGCTAAACACTCGTGACGAAATGCGCGCCCGCGGTGTCGGTGAGAAGCCGACACCGCGCACTGCCGAAGAAGCAAGTGTTCAAGCAGCAATCGAAATCGTAATGAAGATCTTGAAAGGACTTTTCGGCATCAGAACTGCAGAAGAGATTGAGCAAGATTGTGAACGTCTAGAGCAGGCACGTCGCACTCTCAACATTGAACGCAATCATGCTGAGGCAGTGCGAACGCTCAACGACGTCAGCAAAGCTGCCAACGATGACGAATTCAGAGTTTCGTCAACGAGCAGGCACCGGAGATTATGAAATGGCCCGCAAACCATCCCCGCGCCGAACTCTGACCGGCATGACCAAAGCCAAGGCAGCGCGGTTCATCAATCGCCTGTCCGAGGTCTGCAACCTCGGTTATACAAAGCTCTATATCACATGTGGATGGGATAACAGACGTTTCGTCATCGAATCCTGCAACGTCATCACACCTGAATTCGCAAACGAAAACATAATCGCTATCGATACTAATATCGAAATCGAAAGATTCGTCAATGAAATAATTAAATTTGGAGCGAAGCGAGAATATGAATATCGGAATAAAAAAGAAATAGAAAATGTATTTTCTGCAGATAATGGGTTAATTCATCTGGTACCTGCATATAACCATATATCATTATGTCGTCACAAGTCAAGTGCTTGGGGGCCTGCCTTGAAATACACTCCAGATCCTGAAATTTGGTGCAGAGAATGCTGGCAATTATATCGATATCGCGCGCGAGACGAGTAGCAATGACGAAACCTGACTGCAAGAGCCCCGAAATTCCGGGCTCTTTTCGTTCTCGAAGCCTGTTTTGTTGACTATCGGTTGTGTTGCCGGAATGTGCGTTTACGCCGGTTCGGGGCCCAAAGCAACTGGGGAAAAAAGTGCTTCTGGTTACGTTACTGTAAGGTTTTTTGAGGGGGTGTACTAATGCGAAAACATAGGGTGTACCTTGTATCTAAACCACCACATCTGCATTTTTAGAATACGTAGAACAGGCGTAGAGTTGAACCCATCACAAAGCTGTTTTGAAAGGCTCTGTCCACACAGAGATCACTATGTCGTTTATTAATTCAGCTCAAATTCTTGATATGCATCCAAATTCCTTAGGCGGCGCATATTCATCAATTATTAACATCCTTGAGCACGATAAAATAAAGATCGATATTAAAAAAGAGGTTCATCAATATAATGAACTCGTGAATAAATATAACGAACTGCATTATAATGCCACCAACGCAGTTAATATTCTTCGACACGAAAACATGCTTCTTGAGATTGAAAATGCAAGACTTAAGAAGAAGCTAGGCATACTTTCTTAATAAGCATAATGAGGGACAGTTATGATTATTTTTGTCTACAGAGGATGACTCATCCTGAACACGACCATGCTCACAGCATACGCAATCTCAGGGATTTCCTCCAATATCTCACATGATTTTTTTGGCAAAAGCATTAGCTCTATTCAGCTCTAGCTACCTAGATAATTTCTGTCGTACTCACTGTGCATTTTTTCGGCAGGGTCGAGTCAAAATTGGGTATATTGGCCTCTATATTTAAAGGCGTACGAAAACGCACGGAACGATAAATTCTATGCAAGTATAATAATATTTTTAAGTGCTGGCGCTTTTTATTCAGTATCTAGTGCAAGCAACATTACTCTAACTGAAATAAATAAAAATGCAATAGCGATTAGAGAATCAATAGAGAAAAAGAGTCAAACCACTAAATAAACCCTATAAAAATCAAGCCAATAAATTCTACCTGCAGAGGCACTCGTCAAGATTTTGTTCTCCAAAAAGTACGAGGATTTCTGTAGAGCCATAGCAGAAAAAAACACAAAGGCACTCTCACTTCTCGAAAAGTATCTGATAAAAATGGCGTTATTGCATAAATCCGGTTTGAGACGGGCTCCCCTAACCCCACCTGAACATTCAGATCGAGTTGCCGCCGGCACAGCGCACCGAAGTCTGACACCGACCATGCAAGCCAACTCAGTTGCAGCACCGCCCGTGGTTTGCCTGAGCGCCAAACCAAGACATGCGCTTGTCCAGCCAAACCGTTAACGAGCCACGAGCTTTAAACGCGGCGTTGTACTGCTTTCAGTTTGTAGTGCGGCAGGGCAGAGTCATGCAGCAAGCCTACTACTAGCGGCGAAGCGTTTTATGCAACAACGCCCCGCGCTCACTGCAGCCCCACTAACACTTGCCTGTAATACCGGAAAGCCCGCGCAATGGGAACGAGCGGTCCCACCATCGCGTTTCATTTTGATGAGCACACTCCCCCGCCCCAGCCTATACAGATTTTTAAGTAATAAAAAACCAAATTAACAATCCTTTTAAAACACTCAATGTCTTTTTACGATGCTGACATTGACATTCCAGATCCGTTGCACGCTATGACTGCCGCTCCCCTCACTGCCGCCTCTGTTGACACTGCCGCATCCGACGCCGCCCAGCCTTTTATCGTGCGCCCTTCGGGTTCGGTGCTACAGGCCGACATTGAGGGGCTGAACCTGTCGCAGCCACTGAACGCAGCCACCGTACAGGCTCTACAAACGGCCTGGGATGCGCACCTGGTGCTGCGCTTTCGCGGCCAGCAACACCTGAGCGTGCAAGAGCACATCCGCTTTTCCAGCTACTTTGGCCCCCTCGACAAACGTCCCCAGGCTGCCACCCAGTGGCATGCCAGCACGGCCGAGCTGCCGCTGGAAGTGGCCGTCATCTCCAACCTCAAGCAAGAAGGCAAACCGATTGGCGCGCTGGGTGATGGCGAGGCGGTGTGGCATGCCGACATGACCTACCAGCCCTTGCCGCCTAAGGCCGCATTGCTACTGGGCCGCGAAGTCCCCCCCCAGCGGTGGCGATACGCATTTCGCCAACATGTACGCCGCCTATGAGACCCTGCCAGCGGCGCTGCAAGCGCGCATTGCCGATCTCCAGTGCGTGCACGATGCCAGCCGCAACAGCGCCGGTGAGTTGCGCTTGGGCTTCACAGCCAACACCGACCCTCGCGACACCGTGGGTGCCTTGCACCCACTGGTGAGCGTGGATGCGGTCACAGGCCGCAAGAGCCTGTACCTGGGCCGCCGCCGCAACGCTTACATCCAAGGCCTGAGCCTGGAGGACAGCGAAGCCCTGCTCGACACCCTGTGGGCGCACGCCAGCCAGGCGCACTTGACGTGGGTGCAGCAGTGGCAGCCGGGCGATCTGGTGTGCTGGAACAACCACGTCACGATGCACCGCCGCGATGCGTTTGACCCCACCGCACGCCGTTACATGCACCGCACCCAGGTCAGCAGCGCCGCCTAAGGCTTGCACGGGCTGGGCCCTACCCGGTCCGCTTTCCCCACGAACATTTGTGACGCCCACCACCACACCCTGGCGCAGGGTGTGCGGGATGGCTGCGTCCATCGCCAAACCCGATTGATTGAACTTTCCGCACCATGACACATTCCACCGCTTCCACTTCTGTCTCCCGCCGCCAATGGCTGCAATGGTCGCTGGCCGCAGCAGCTACGTCGGGTGCTCCCTGGCTGGCTGGTACCAGCCAGGCCGCACCCAGTAACACACTGCCCAGCCTGCCAGTGGTAGCCGGCAAGACCATGAGCATCATCGTCGGTGGCCCGGCCGGCGGCGCCACCGATGGCGTGGCCCGCGTCCTGGCCCAGGCGCTGGGCGAGACATTGCAGCGCGAAGTGATTGTGGAAAACAAGCCTGGTGCCGGGGGCACCGTGGGCTCCAAACTGGTATCGCTGTCGAAAAACGATGGCTACACATTGCTGCTGGGCCAGATTGCGCCAAATGTACTTTCGCCCCTGCTGCAAACCCCCCGTCCCTATGACCCGGTCAAGGGCTTCACGCCCATTGGCCAAATTGGCAACACCGCCTCGGTGCTGATCGTGCCGGCCAATGGACCCAAGACGCTGGCCGAGGCTAGGGCGCTATGGAAGAAAAAAGGCAGCTTCAGCTACGCCTCAACCGGCGTCGGCTCGGGCGCGCACCTACTGGGCCACCTGCTGGCCACATCGCAGGGGGTGGAAGGATTGCACGTGCCGTACCGCGGCAGCCCGTTTGCGCTGCAGGACATCGCCGGAGGCCGCGTGGATGCGTTCTTAGTCACCGCAGGCGCTTTGGGCAGCTTTATCGAATCGGGCAAGGTGGTGGCGCTGGCCACGGCCTCGCGCAGCCGCAGCCACTTTTTCCCGCAGTTGCCCACGCTGCGAGAAAGCGGCTTGCCCGATGTCACCAACGAAGGCTGGTTTGGCCTGTTTGCCGCGCCCAACACGCCCGATGCCATTGCCCGCACCCTGCACCAGCACCTGAACGTCGCACTGCGCACCCACGCCGCAGAGCAGCAACTGGCCAACCTGGTTGTGGACATTGCTCCCAGCCCCAGCCACCAGGCCTATGCCCAGTTCATTCAGCAAGAAGTGACCCATTGGGGCGGCGTGCTGACCCGCTTGGGCCAAGGCTTTCAAGCCACCGCCTAAATACAGTACCCAAAGGCTGAAGCTTCATTCTGCGGGCAGTCGAACAAAGTCCACGCTCACAAACATCGGGTCAGAGACCAAATGTTTCAAAATGATGCAAAACGAATCGCTTTGTGTATTATTTGGAGCACGCGTTTGCCGGATGAACGCAACATGCGGCTCTACGCGTAAAAAACCACTCTAACAAACCGAGAGAGAGCCATTTCATGAGACAGCCTCGACTTCTAGCCATCTCCCTATCCACGTCCGTGCTTTTAGGCTTAAGTGCCTGTGGGGGCGGAGGCAGCTCTGACGCCTCCGCGCCCGCAACCACGAACACGACCACTTTCTCGGGCACCGCCGCTACTGGCGCCGCCATGAGTGGAGCAGCCATCAGCATCAGCTGTATGAAAGGTACAGGTTCGGCCACGACTGCAGCCAACGGAAGTTACAGCGCCAACCTGACGGACATTACTCTGCCTTGTGCACTGAAAGCCACCAGCGCCGACGGCAACACCGTGCTGTACTCACTCACCTCACCCTCAGTCACAGCCAGCACCAACCAGACAGCCAACATCACCCCGCTGACTCAGCTATTGGTAGCGAAACTCGCTGGAACAGATCCTGCGTCATTTTTTGCCAACCTCAACACGGCAGCCAGCAGTGTGACCGCCGCTAACGTGAGCTCGGCACAGGCTGCGGTGCTGGATATCTTGAGCAATGCAGGCGTTAATGTCAGCAACGTAGGCGACCTGCTCGTGGGGGCCCTGGTGCCCGCCACGTCTAGCGCTAGCGGCAATGCCTACGACGTGGCTTTGGATGCCTTGGCAGCTGCGCTAGTCAAATCGGGAACCAGCCTGAAAGAGCTAGCTACCGCGGTGGCTAGCAGCGACGCAACTCCCGCCTCCATCGCCACCCAACTGGCTCCGGCAGCAAGCACCTGCGCCGGTCTCAAAAGTGGTCAATACCATGCACTGGACAAAAGCCTGCCCACGATCACCGAAGCAGCTCAGTTGGTGACCGTGGATGCTTCGAAGCTGACCATCGCCTTGAATTCGGGAACGGTCGCACTCACGGATGCCGGCAACTGCCACTTCACGTCGAGCGTCGCGGACTTCTACTTCGCGAAGTCTGGTGTCGGCGTGGCCGTCCCCATGGACAATAAAGCACCTGTCGTACTGGTACCCGCCCAAAAGACAGCCATCAGTGAGTTCGCAGGAACCTGGAACATCCTTTGGTACGGCAACAATGATGTGAATTCATCCACTCAAGGCGTAGGCTATGCGTTGCAAACCCGCAATGCTGGCGGTGCCGTGACCTACGGTGCCGACTGTGCCGCACTGGATGCCTGCGTGCCTTGGATAGATGGCATCAACGACCAGGATTGGACTGATGGCAATGGCGGCAGTCACCATGGGCGTGACACTGTCATAGCTGGTGATGCGAGCGGCACATGGTGGCTCGACGGCTACGGAACAAGGCTGTTCCCGTTCAAGAACGGCGAAGGCAAGTTGGTCGTGTTTGTGCTTGGCAAGAATAGCGACTCCAATGGGCTGGGGGCCATGGCCAAGCAATCAGCCACGAACCTGCCCACCGTGAATCAGGTGGAAAAGTTCTGGGACTTCACCGTGGTTGGCGGCGTGGTCAACGGTACCCCCGCTGACACGACAATGACCATCCAGTCCGTGGACACAGCCACCAATAGCTTCACGCGCAAGCGCAGCTCCGATGGCCGCGTGGATGGATTCACCATCAACAAGCCCCGTGATGGCCTGCGCTACAGGCCGGCAGGTAGCAGCGTATTGAACGATGGCGTCACCACGGTCAACTACCGCGCCGCTATCGTTCTGCCCCTCGGCATCGGCATCTCTGTCTCTGGCGCTCCGGATGGCCGCGACAGCCTCAGCATCAGCGTGACCCACCCCTGACGTGACGACACAGTATCCGGCCCTGGTTCCTTCGCGGTGCCAGGGCTGGTACTGAAGCTGAGTTGAGGCCCAGAGAATCGGAGATCTTTCAGGAAGCGAGCAGGCGCAAAGCGTGCTGCGGCGCTTCGTACACGGGTCTTTTGGCGTCCCTTAGATGTTCTGGGCGCTGTTGCATAAATCTGTTTTAGGTCGAGTTAGCCTATACCCAAGAAGCAGCTATGCCACAGCGAGCATCTGCGGGCGACCCAGTTCAATGAACCGATTGAGAATGGCTGCACGAATGTGCAGCTCATTGACATGGCGCTTAAAAGTTCTGGACATGACCCGCTCGCCCAGTCGTTTGATGCAGTTCATTTTTGTCTCCACCAAGCTTCGCCGCTGGTAATGACTCTACACTTTCCACATCCTTCGGCCCAAACGCCGGCATGCGGCGACAGCTGCATTGCAGTACACAAAGGCTTCGCCGTTGCATATTCGGGCATTCTTTCAGACAGGAATGATAGGGACAGCGCCCCATTACCGCCTCATACACGGTCTGGGTGTCATCGGCACCATCACCAGTCAAGCTGAGCACAGCTTCGTTGCGGGGGACTGGCTAGAGCAGATCAACGATGACGCCGCATCACTTACTTCATTGCTGGTCACGCAAATTGCCCGTATTTGCAGCGTCTGTGCATCAATGCCGATGTGCAGTTTACGCCACTGACGACGGCGATCACGGCCGTGTTTTTTGCATTTCCACTCGCCTTCGCCCAAAAACTTGATGCCCGTTGAATCCACCAGCAAATGCAGCCCTGCTTGACTGCGCCTATGCGGGACTTGAACATCCAGACTCAACTGCCACATGCACAGGTACTGAAGTCTGGCACCGGCCAAACAAGGCCGGATAGCTCGAGTACTGACTGGACAAGTCCAGTGGCTTGTCGAAGGGCCAAACCAAATAGGTTTTTGAGCGTCAAACAGAACTGGATCGCTGCATCGGAGAACTTCGGACTACGCCCGCATTTGTCGCTTGCTGGGGCAAACCAAGACATCTTCTCACCCAACCAAATCGTCAGGGAGCCACGAGCCATTAGGGAGGAGTTGTACTGCTTCCAGTTGGTAGTGCGATAACGATTCTTGGGTGTGGGCAGGCTCATGCACCGAGCCTGCAGAGCACAGGCTCGGTGTTTATGCAACAACGCCCTTTACGAGAAGTCTCTGTAGTGCAACAGCGCCAAGTAAGAAAGAAAAAGGCAGCTTGAAGCTGCCTTTCTTGCATCTGAGCTCCGTCTACCGAGTACTAGCCAACTTTTGCACACGTTGCTCGTAAGCCTGGATGACTTTACGCTGATCCTCAGTTGCCGCACGCATAGCACGCACCAACAAACTTTGGCGTTCAGCGTGGGAAGCGCTACGCGTAAAATGAGCAAAGCGCGTTTCAGACACGGTTGTTGCGGGGAGAGCATGTTGTTTCATGATTGCTCCTGTTGGCATCTCTCGTAAATTTCCTCTCGGGTCATGCTGATTCTAAGGACTTGATCCAAATCCTTCACGTCAGAATGAAGCACATGACGCCCATTGTCAATCGGCTTGACAAGAATTTGTACCCGCACATTGTCGCCAAATTGTTGCAATGCTGCCTTCACCGCTTCGTGTGCCCTGAAGAAGATATCAACAAAGCGTTCAAAAGGCACCATCCGCCCTTCCTGGGCTTCACGAGCTTGAACAAAGTGCCATGCCTGCTCCGGTGGCTGGTAAACATACAAAATCTCAACATCCCGGCCACGGCCTAGACAGCGCGAAATGTTGCTGCATGACTTCGGCCAGTCAGCGAACGTCCCATCAAGCAAAAAAGACTGCTTCTGCTCCAATGCGAGATCAAAAACTTTCTCTGTAATGATGGTCGCTGCGCCTTGCACCAACCAAGAGTTGCTGCCCGTATAACCAGGAATTCGTGACCTGTAGTCGTCGGGATCAATCCGTAGAATTTCATAGCCTGAGCTCTCTTGCAATAATCTCAAGTACCATTTTGAGAACTCTGTTTTGCCCGCGCCGGGCGAACCAGCCATGAAGACGGAGACTGGGCTACTCTCACTCAGGTAGCGCTGCCTGTCTGTGATCTCTCTAGCAATCTTTTTTTTTGTTTGCACGCGCAAACGCAAGAGCTGCTTGCTCAAGCTCTCTTTCTTGCTCACTCATTGATAGCAGCCCTTAAGATTTAACACAGCAAATGCCCTTCCCTTATGCATGCGTTGTAGCTACTTCACTCAACACAAAAGTCGCCCATGCATTCATCAACTCTCGGCGCTGCTCTAGCAATTCTGTGCGATGGTAGGCGACCTCAACCCTATCCTTGATAGTGTGCCAATGAGCGTTCAGCGAAGTCCCTGGAATAGCCTTGCTCACTGCACCAGTCACGGAAGCTAGAGCGAAAGCCATGGGCAGTAGCCACTCGCCCTGATACATCACTTTCAGCGTTCAGTCGACGAAGCAACGCAGTAATCGTCATGTCTGAAAGCGCTACCTGTGCTCTTACAGGCGGGAACACCAAACTTTCATGCTGATTTTTTGCCCTTCGAGAAGCAGCAGAGCTCTCGGAGACAACAGAACACGGTGAGGCAATTTCGCTTTCATCCGCTCAGCAGGAACTGTCCAAACCGCATTTTTCCAGTCCACTTCGGACCATGTCATACCGCGTGCTTCACCTGAGCGGCAAGCCGTCAAAATCACGAATTCAAGCAGCTTGCGAGTTATATCTACACGCTCCTCCAAGCGCAGATTTGCCCGTACAAAAGCAGGAACTTTTCTCCAAGGCATTGCCGGGTGGTGCTGCGTCCGCACTGCCTTCCCTTGGTGCTGCGGCAATAGGTGAGTTGCTACATCGACTGGATTGGATTGGCTGTGACCATGCGCCCAGCCCCAAGCCATCACCGTATGAATTCTTTGCTTGAACCGGCTCGCAGTCTCAACTTTCTCAAGCCAGATAGGCTTGAGAGCATCCGCGACATCGGCAGGCTGGATATCTCCCAGCAGCTTTGCACCCAGCTTGGGAAAGACGTATTCAGCAAGGGTATTGATCCATTGCTGTCCATGTTTGGGATTTTTCCATCCTGGTAGCAGTCCTTGTGCAAGATTTCAGAGGCTTCTTTAAAGGTCGGCTCCTCCCCCTGAGCTTTCTCCATCAAAGGATCTTTCCCCTCGGACAAAGTCACCCTCATGGCGGTTGCCCGCTTCGCAACCTCAGCGATACCGACCTCAGGATACGAGCCCAAGCCTGCATTTCTACGTTTGTTGGTAACAGGACTGACATAGCGCAGCACCCATTTGCCCCTGCCTTTTGTTTTTGATGGATGAAGTGCCAGGCCGGTCACTCCTCCATGCGGGATAGCCACATCTTCGGGTTTGATATTTCTTGCTTTTGCGTCAGTGATCACAGCCATTGGAGACGCCTATTGGTAGGCCATGAGACGTTAGATGCCCTTAAACCACGCTGAACAACAAAACATTAAATTTTCATTTAATACAATGGCTTATAGTTAAAACTAAACACACCTGGATTCCTTTGAATCGATATTTGGCAGACAAGAAGGACTGCTGAAGGGTGCCCTCGGTGTGTCGCACTGCCCCACCAAAGCTGCCATCAGGCGACAGACCGCTTATACAGCCAGAAGCAGTCGCTTGCAGGAACACCGCCATGGACTGCTGCTGGCCGATTGCGGATGTCGCCGACCGATCCTAAGCAGCCATCAGCTAAGTCGCAAAAACTATAGCTCTACGCATAGCACAGGCTATAGTGTTTCTAACGAATTCGCCCTTGGACCAGGTCCAGCAACCGTGTAGCGCGCAGCAGAGGAGAGGCAGCAGGTTTAGGGGCTGAAATTAGTACTGTGCTTTCATGGTGCATACAATCGCAAGCCAAGGCGACAAGCCCCTTCCTGCATTTTTTTTCGTGCCAATTTAGACCGCAAATGCCAGATACGGACCGCATCATCGTGCGGACCACGTTACGTTAGGTGCCATGAAAAACACAATCCCAGACGTTTACATCATTGAGAGCCTTGATCCTGACGACGAAGGCAATGGTCGCTTTGAAGGCATTTTCCTCAGTCATGTCCTGCGACTTCACGGAAAGCACCCGAAGTATCAATACGTGCACACTCGAGAGGAGTTTGAGGAAGCGGTTGAGGCATTCGGCGACAGCAACTATCGCTACCTACACTTGTCTTGCCACGGTGACCCTGTAGGGTTATCCACCACGAATCAAGAAGAGATTGATTACGACGAACTTGCTGACATGCTTAAGCCGCATATGAAGGGAAGGCGGCTCTTTGTGTCAGCTTGCAAGATGGTTCACTCAGATCTAGCGAAAGCCGTTATCCCCGCTAGCGGTTGCTACTCCGTCGTAGGCCCCACCCACAACATTGCGTTCACAGACTCAGCTGTAGTCTGGGCAGCGGTATATCACCTCGCCTTCTCGGAAGACTCGGGTCGAATGATCAGAAGCCGCCTCCAGTCAAAGCTCAAGGATGCATGCCAACTCTTTGATGTCTCTTTCGCTTACTTCGCCAAAACGAGCAAGCTGAAAAGGGGTTACACGCGCGACCTACTCAGAGAATGATGCCTAACCCATCCATTGAGAGGAGCAGTCCCGGCAAGTCGGGCCAAGCCTCTCATGTCAAACGTTAGATTCCTCATGGACATTGACCCTCAAACAGAGCCTCTTCGTGAATGGAACCGTCTTTCTCGGGAGAATGCGGAGAACGCAATTGTTGATTTCCACCCAGAAGTGACCCACTGGGGATGCGGACAAGAACTTGGACTACCAGGAGGTAGTTCATGTGCTCATACGAAGACAGGATTCGTGCAGTTGAGCTTTACATCAAGCTTGGCTTGCGTGTCAGAGCCACGATTCGCCAGTTGGGATACCCAACCAAGAACGCATTGAAAGGCTGGTATCAGCACTACCTGAAGCATCAGGATTTACCAGCAAGCCAAGCTCCAAGAGCACCGAAATATTCGCTGCAGCAAAGGCAGGTGGCGGTTGCTCATTACCTCGCCCATGATCGCTGTATTGCTGCAACGATGAGAGCTTTGGGTTATCCGGGTCGAGGAACGTTGACTGCGTGGGTTCGGCAAGACTGCCCTGACACTTGCAAATCGATAGTAGGCAGATCTTGGCCGGCTACAAAGCCTGATGCCTTGATGTGTGAGGGCGTGGTGCAACTGTGTGCCCGCCAATCAAGTGCACAGGAGATTGCGGACAAGTTAGGGATATGTCGGGGAACCTTGTACAACTGGAAAAATCAGTTGCTTGGCCCTTGTGCCCCCACTTCGATGAAAAACAGTCCAAAGCGATCGCCTGTGTTGGATGCAGCAGCGCTCAGGCGCCAAGTTGAATCATTGCGCCAGGATGTGCGGCGGCTGAAGATAGAGCGTGAGCTTCTCAAGCAGGCCCATGAAATCTTAAAAAATGGGTCCGACATTGACCTGCATAGGCTGGCAAACAAAGATAAGGCTGTGCTGGTTGAAGCGTTGCACGGGCAGTATGAATTGCCAGAACTGCTTTCTCTTGTTGGCCTTGCTAGAAGCTCGTATTTTTACCATCGTGCCCGGCTGAAGCTGGCTGACAAATACTTGGATGTACGCCGAAGCATCACAGAGATCTTCGACAACAACTACCGTTGCTATGGATATCGCAGGGTGCAAGCATCCCTGCTCAAGGAGTGCACGGGCATCTCAGAGAAAGTGGTTCGCCGGCTGATGAAGCAGGAGGGGTTGATCGTGGCCAAGCCCAAACGCCGCAGATATAACTCATACCTTGGAGAGATAGGTGCTGCCCCGCAAAACCTCATCAATCGAGACTTCCATGCCACTGCGCCCAATCAGAAGTGACTCACCGACATTACTGAATTCCAGATTCCTGCTGGCAAGGTTTACCTGTCGCCAGTCATTGATTGCTTTGACGGGCTGGTGGTGAGTTGGTCGATTGGGACTCATCCCAACGCAAATCTCGTCAACACAATGCTGGATGCGGCCATTGATGCTGTTCAAGGCAGCAAGAGCCGCCCTGTGATTCATTCTGATCGTGGAGCTCACTACCGCTGGCCTGGCTGGCTCTCGAAGGTCCATGATGCAAAGTTGGTTCGCTCGATGTCTCGCAAAGGGTGCTCACCAGACAACGCTGCGTGCGAAGGCTTCTTTGGAAGGCTGAAAATGGAGCTGTTCTATCCCAGCAACTGGCAATCAACAACGATTGAGCAGTTCATTGAAGCTGTCGATACTTACTTCGTTGGTACAACGAAAAACGTATCAAGGTATCTCTGGGACGCTTAAGTCCTGTGGAATATCGGCACAAACTTGGCCTAGCCGCATAAAACCAGTCCAATTTTTTATCCGCACCTCCACTTAGCCCCCGGCGGGTCAGTTTTGCGTGGAAATTAACAATCTGGAAACGTTGGAGTGGCTACCACCGCAGAAGCTTGGTGAAAAGCCAAGATGCATTGCTTCAAAGGCTAGGTGAGAAAGTAATGGCCCGGACGTTTGAGCGGCAGGTGGCCGAGCTCAATATTCGTGCATCCATCCTCAGTCGATTTACCGAGCTGGGTACGCCCCAGACGGTGGTCGTGGCATAACTACGTGTGGGACTGAGAGAAGTTAGGTCTCAGATGGAGTTGTACAAAAAAGCCCCCTTGACATAAACAAGGAAATCTCTGAATGTCGCTATGGTGCAGGTTCTGCAAACTTCTAGAAGTTGAGCGATCAAAGGCTCGTCGTGTAGAATTTTTATTAGCTTCTTCTTCTCAATTTTTGCCAAGGTCATTTTTATTTGTGTAATTCCAACCTTAAAATAACTTGCGATGAAGTAGTAGCTGACATCATGGAAGAATCCAATAATTGCATTATTCAAAGGCATCCTTGAAACAAGGTAAAGAAAAATACCTGTTTCACCGAATTCTGAATTTAGGAGTTAAATTTCTTGTGAATCTATTGGGAAAGAAATTTCTTTTGATTGTTCTTCTGTCTTGATAATTTATTTTCTGATAATTAAATTACTATTTTTATAAAATTCCTATTTTATTTTTTATTTGACGATTTTTATTAAAACAGTAAATGATAAAAAATAAAGGCTAGCCCTCTTCTTTTTATTGCCTGTTTTATAGGTGCTATGGACCAAGGAGTAGGCTTCTTGATGTTGTTCAGCAACAGCTTGAAGGGGCAGGCATGAAGGGGGGCACCAAATTTTCAGTTTGGCATGCATCGTGCTATACTTGTTATGTTAAGCATATGTTGTTTTAGATTAATCTAAATCTTGCTTGCAAGATGAATAATTCATCAATGTATGTTTTTTCATGGTGAAAAATTTCAACACGGAGTGACTCGATGTGGAGTAAAGAAAAATTTCGGGCAGCTCGCTGGTTGATTACACTAGTAGTTTTTTTTTCTTGTTGTGTTGCAATGTGTATTGCATTCCTATTTGCTCTTAAAAGATCGGGAGATCAGTGAGCAGGAAGCAATGCGTGATATGCGTAATCTTACCAAGGCAGTTGGAGAGCAGGCTAATGGGAGCTTTTGGGCCGCAGAGAGTTTATTGTTTGGAGCCGAAAATATCGTCCGTCAACTTGGTCATCCAGCAAAGCTTTCTGATTCTGGTAAGCTAAAATCTGAAATGGAGGAAATGCAAAGGCCACATGGATTATCCCATTCAAATTTTATAGTTAGTAAAGATGGACATATTGTGTCTGTCTCAGGGCTGAATTTGCCCTCATCTCCAATAAATGTGGCAGATCGTCTCTATTTTCAAATACACCGTGATCGGACTGAAGTTGCCACATTTATTGATGATCCTTTCATTTCTCGTGCAAGTGGGAAGTGGTCTATCACCATGACTCGCGGTGTCTATGACAATCAACATCAATTCATTGGTCTTGTTGGTGCGGCATTGCGGATTCCATCTTTTGTTGATTTCTACTCAAATCTTGATTTGGGTCCAAATAGTTCAGTCGCTCTTGTTCGTGCCGATGGTCAGATACTAGCCCGTTACCCCTTTATTCAGGAAGCGATGACCACTAAGGTCACTGACCTTGCTAAAGAAATGGCAAAGGTGAAAGACGGGGATATAGGAATGTTCAAGACCGTCAGCCCATTTCATGGTGGTAATAGAGTGCTTAGTTTCAAGAGGCTTGAGGGCTATCCTGTGGCTGCTGTTATTTCTATTCCAGAGGATAGAATATTAGAGCGCTGGCATCTATCTTTTGTATGGCACATTGTCTTGCTGTGTGCTGGAATTTTGACAACCTTAGTTGCGGGAGCATTGCTTTGGCGGCAACTCATAGCGATTGAACAGAGAACATTGCAGTCTTTGTGCGATGAGCTAACAAAACTCCCCAATCGTCGTGCTTTTGACGAGCATCTTGCTCAAGAGGCTAGAAGAGCAATTCGGACAGGCAAACCGCTGTGTTTGCTTATGATGGATTTGGACAAATTCAAGCGATACAACGATGTCAATGGGCATGGAGCAGGTGATCAATGCCTTTGTGCTGTTGCCTCTGCACTTGCAGAAAAAATTAACCGTCCCGGTGATATGGTAAGTAGATGGGGTGGTGAAGAATTCTGTTGTATTCTGCCTGAATGTGATGAAGCCGGTGCGGTTTCAATGGCAAATACAATGCTTAATGCTGTTCGGGATCGGAATATCCCTCATCCTGATGCTGCTCGTGTCACTATTAGTGTTGGCTGTGTTTCAATGAAATTGGAATCACTTGAAGTGATTGAGAGCTTGAAAGAACGTGCTGATGAGGCTCTATATGAAGCCAAGAGATTAGGACGTGATCGATATGCTGTTTCGCATGCATCTGTTGAAAATGCCGCATGAAAAAAGCCAGCTTAATTGCTGGCTTTTTTATTGGCGTTTTAGTTAGTTAGATGTTCAGTCCCACAGTGAGATGGTGCGGATGAAGTCTAAAGCGGCTTAGATCTTTTTCCCACGCCTCGCACATCGCACGGAATGGTGTCTTCCACCTGAGCGCTTTCAAGTGCTTGCCGAAGTTGTAGCTTTGAACAATGCCTGGACATGCT